>VGZQ01000006.1 GCA_016872535.1 Rhodospirillales bacterium
GGCTCTGAGCCGGGCGTTGGTCGACGTTCTCGTGCGCGCGGGGGAGGCTGGTGTCGCTGCCCGCCGCAAGATCGCGGGATGGAACTTCGGGGCAAACATCAAGGGATTACGGACCGCCCTGGATGCGGTAATGCGTGATCGCAGGCGGCCATGAGAATCATTATGGTCGGCGAGACGCACCACGGCTCGCGCACCCCGCAGCGGGTCCAGGCCCTGCGTGATTTCGGCCACGAAGTAACGGCGATCAGCACAATGCCGCAAGGATGGAATGAACAAAGCAGACCGGGGCCGATCGACCGCATGCTCTATCGCTTACGCCTTCCTTGGGATTGGCCGGGTGCGGGGCGCGACATGGCTTGGTCGGCGCCGGCGCACGATCTGATTGTTCTCGACAATGCCCGCGCCATTCGACCCAGCGCACTGCGTGCGGCCCGGCAAGCCGCTCCGGACATCAAGATCCTCTGGTTCAGCGAAGACGACATGCTGAACCCCATCCACAGAAGTCGATGGACCGAACGATCCCTGGAACTATTCGACCTTTGCATCACGACCAAATCATTCAACGCTGAACCGGAGGAACTTCCAGCACTCGGCGCACGCCGGGTACTTTTCGTCAACAACACGTACTGCCCGCACGCGCATCGTCCGATCGCCATTTCGGACGAAGAAAGTATCCGATGGGGCGCGCTGGTCAGCTTCGTTGGCAGTTTCGAATCCCCGCGTGCAACCATGGTGCTGGAATTAGCGCGGGCGGGGATTCCCGTCCGAGTCTGGGGCAACGGCTGGTCGCGCATGCAAGACGCTCATCCGGCCCTGACCATCGAAAACCGCCCGGTTTACGGCGACGATTACCGTCGTGTGGTCGCAGCCAGCGCTATCAATCTTTGCTTTCTCCGGCACGCCAACCGTGACCGACAGACGTGCCGGTCGATCGAGATACCGGCCATGGGCGGATTCATGGCGCACGAATACAGCGCGGAAATGGCCGCATTAATTGTTCCCGGCCGCGAGGCCGTCTATTTTCGCGATGCTGGTGAATTGATAGCCCAGTGCCGGGCATGGCTTCAGGCGCCGGGGCGGGCAGCGATCGCCCTGGCCGGCCATCGTCGGGTGGCGGAGGGTGGATTTAGCCACAGCGCGCGCTGGCGGGAAATCTTGGATCAGGTGAAGAGAGCCCCGTGAAAATATTGATCAACGCCTTGTCGGCGAAGCTGGGCGGGATCGTCACCTATACTTCGAATCTCGCCCGGTCGCTCCATCGCCGGGGCATCGATTTTCGCATTGCCGTACCGGCGCGCCTGTCCGACTTGCCCAATGCCGTAAGCTTTTCGGCCAGCGATTACGGTCCGTTGCGCCGTTTCCTTTGGGAACAGACCGTATGGCGCCGCTACGTAAACCGCTGGAAGCCGGATATCCTGTTTTCATCGGCGAATTACGCCTTGTTGGCGAGTTCGATTGCGCAAGTATTGCTGGTGCGTGAAGGCGGACTTTTCGACCCGTTCTACGTCCGTATGATCGCGCCCGAACAAGGCGTCAAGGTCGCATTGTTGCGCCAATTGCGCCGCAAACTGATTGTCGCTTCCATGGCGATGAGCAACAAGACGGTGGTTCCTTCTCAATCTCTTCTGGGGTTGATCCGTCCACATGCACCTAGTGCGGCAAGTAGATGCGAAGCGATCCCCTACGGCACAATTCTTGGCAACTTCGCCGTTGGCGACCGGCGGCCGTGGCGGGGCGATGGGATTCTCAAAATCCTTTATGTTGGCGCTTATTATCCGCACAAGGCTCCCGCCGACCTGATTCTGGCGACGGAACGATTAAACGAAACGGGCATTCCCTGCCGGGTCCGGATGACCATGGACGAGGCGCAGATCGCAGCAACTCCCGGCTCAAGCTGGGATTTGTTCCATATCCGTCGCGGCGTCGCCAAGGGTTTGGTCGAACTGGGTTCCGTGCCTTACGCCGATCTTCCAGCCTTGTACGCGGCGCATGATGTGTTCGTCTTTCCGTCGGTCTCGGAAACCTTCGGCCATCCGATGGTCGAGGCGATGGCGGCGGGTATTCCGGTCGTCGCGGCGGAAACGACGATCAACAGGGAAATCCTGGGCGAATGCGCGCATTACTACACGCCGCTGCGTTTCAGCGAACTGGCTGAGGCGATTCGTCGACTCGACGCGGTGCCGGCGGAGCGGCAGCGCCTGGTCGTCGAGGGACGCAAGCGGGCCGAAACCCGATTCGACTGGGAGACCCATGTCGATCGATTGTTGCAGGTTTTCGAAGGGATCCTTCGGGCGCGTCGGACTTGATCGCCGCTAGAACAGAAAACACATACTTATGTCGGCCATTTGCCCGTAATCTTCCCATGGCCGCCGGAACCCAAGGAGGGAAGGACCGTGTGCGGGATCGCAGGCGTATTTTCGCGTGCCGGAGGCAAAGTCGATGGCGACGAACTGTTGACCGTGCGCGACGCCATGAGGGCGCGCGGTCCCGACGGCGAGGGCCTATGGCTCAGCGACGCCGGAGCCGTCGGCTTGGCGCACCGGCGGCTCGCCATCATCGACCTTTCCGAAGCCGGCGCCCAGCCCATGGCGCGCGGACGCCATATGATCGTGTTCAACGGCGAGATCTACAACTATCGCGCTCTGCGCGCGGAATTGGAGGCGCGCGGTCACGTTTTCCGCTCCCATTCCGATACCGAGGTAGTGCTGGCTCTTTACGCCGAGCAGGGGCCGGAGATGCTTTCGCGCCTGCGGGGTATGTATGCGATGGCGTTGTGGGACGGTGAGGCCCGGCGGCTTTTTCTGGCCCGCGACCCCTTCGGCATCAAGCCGCTTTATTGGTCCGATGACGGCCGCACGTTTCGCTTCGCTTCCCAGGTCAAGGCGCTGCGGAAAGCCGACGTCGATACCCGTCCCGAACCGGCCGGTCACACCGGGTTCTTTCTGTGGGGATCGATCCCCGAACCCTGGACGCTTTATCGTGGTATTCATGCATTGCCGTCCGGCCATTGGATGTACGTGGACACAACTGGCCCACGCGAGGCGATTTCCTTCGCGAACGTCACGGATTTGCTGTCGAACGCAGTCCGTGAGCCTGCCTGGATGGATCGCCGGGAAGCCCTTGGAATAATTTCCAGCGCCATTCGTGATTCGGTCGCGGCGCACCTGGAAGCGGACGTGCCAGTGGGCGTGTTTCTTTCCGCCGGGCTCGATTCCACGCTGCTGGCCGCCGAAGTCGCGGCCATGGGCCAACGACCTCAGACCGTCACCTTAGGCTTCGACGAATATGCCGGAATGGAGAATGACGAGGTACCACTCGCCGAAACCGTGGCCGACGCCATCAATGCCGATCACGTCACCCGGCGGGTGTCCCGAGAGGATTTCGAGTCTGCGCGCCAAGATCTGCTCGCGGCCATGGATCAGCCTTCAGTCGACGGCGTCAACACTTGGTTCGTGGCCCGGGCGGCGGCCTCCCGGGGACTCAAGGTCGCGCTCTCCGGATTAGGGGGCGATGAGCTGTTCGGATCTTATTCCACCTTCCGCGAAGTTCCATGGGTCGCGGGGCTGTTTCGCTATCCCGCTCAGATTCCGGGATTGGGTAAGCTCTTCCGACTAACGACCGCTCGGCTTGCTGCCCACCTCACTTCCCCCAAGTACGCAGGTTTGATCGAATATGGCGGCAGCTTGGGTGGGGCCTATCTGCTTCGTCGCGGACTGTATGCGCCCTGGGAATTGCCGCACGTGCTCGACTCCGACATGGCCCGCGAGGGCTGGAACAAGCTCGAGCCACGTGCGCGCCTGGAAGCGACGTCGGAAGGTATTTCCGAGGCCCGGCTTTCCATTTCGGCGCTGGAGATGTGCTGGTACATGCGCAATCAACTCCTACGCGATTCCGATTGGGCGGGCATGGCGCATTCCTTGGAAATCCGCGTTCCTTTGGTGGATTGGAGTTTGCTTGGGGCGGCGGCCCCCGTGATTGCGGCCCACCCGGACCTTACCAAACGCGAGGTTGTCGCCACGGCGGCCCCGATCTTGCCATCGGAGCTGTTCGCACGGCCTAAAAGCGGTTTTTCCGTCCCTGTGCAGGAATGGATCAAGAATCCTGCAATATCAGCGGAGCGGGGCATGCGCGGTTGGGCGCGACAGGTTCATGCCCATTTCACTGCCGGGCTAATATAGATTTTCCATACCCGATTTTCGCAACCGGTTCCGATTGCGGACCCGATTGCGCCGGGCACGGGCGATTGTTACTATCTTTAGTACAACCGGTACGTTGATCCGGCCCGCGACCATGACTTGGACAGGGAGAGGTTCTATGAACACCGCCTTTCGCGCCGCCCGTTTCGCCTTCGTCATCGTCGTCGCATGTATTGCGATGTCGCTCGGCGCCACCGCGCAAACCACCATCAAGCTCGGCCACGACCAGCCCGATCGCAGCACGCATCATCAGGCGGCGCTGAAATGGAAAGAGCTGGTCGAAGCCCGTACCCACGGCCAGGTGCGCATCCAGGTTTTTCCCGCCATGCAGCTCGGCAGCGGCACGCAAATGGTCGAACAGGTCCAGGCCGGCGCGGTCGAGGCCGCGGTGCTACCGACCGGCTGGATCGCCCCGGTTTCGCCGCCGGTGCAGGTGCTCGATCTCCCCTTCCTGTTTCCGAACCGCGAGGTTGCCTACAAGGTGATGGACGGCCCGGTCGGCCAGGAAATTTTGAAGCCGCTCAACAAGGTCAACATCCAGGGCGTCGCCTTCTGGGAAAGCGGCTTCAAGCAGTTTACCGGACACTTTCCGATCCGCGAGCCCAAGGATTACCAGGGCCACAAGATCCGGACCATGCCAGCCCCGGTGATCATGGAGCAATTCAAGGCCTTCGGCGCCACGCCGGTTGCCATCGACTTCAAGGAACTATACGGGGCGTTGCAGCAGAAGGTGGTCGACGGGCAGGAAAATCCGATCGCCACCATCGCGCTGATGCGCTTCTTCGAGGTGCAGAAGTACCTCACCCTCAGCGATCACGGCTTCATTGCCTACGCTTTCATCTTCAACAAGCCGTTTCTCGACAAGCTTCCGGCAGCACAACGCGAAATCCTGGTCAACGCGGTGCGCGAGGCCGGCAAGTTCCAGCGCGAGATCATCGCCGCCTCGGAGGCCGAGCACCTGAAGACGTTCCGTGCCGCCGGTCTCGAAATCAGTCAGCTTTCGCCCGAGCAGCGCCGGAAGTTCGAGGAAGCCTCTCGCCCGGTATACGACTGGTTTACCCAGCGTCAGGGCCCAGAAACATTGGAAATGGTCCGCAAGGCCGTCAGGGAAGCCTCCGGCAAATAACGGCACGTAATCTTTATCTTTCGCGGCCGTGGCTGTTTCGCGACCGTCGCCGATCGGGGCGGCCTTGGATCGTGCCGATCGGGTTCTGTGCGCCGCCGAAAATGGATTCATTGGCGGCGCGCTGGCATTCGCCAGCGGGCTTCTGTTCGTCAATGTCGTCCTCCGCTATATCTTCCGTGATCCGATTCCCTGGGCGGAAGAAGTCTCGATTTACCTGATCGTCTGGATTGTATTCGTCGGCGGCAGCGTCGCCGTGCGTACCCGCGGCCATATTGCCATCGACTTGTTGCCGCTGATGCTGTCGCCCGCCAACCGCCGGCGTCTGGCTATCGCCGTCGCCGTCGTTATGGCGGCGTTTTTCGCTGTGTTTTTCTATTATAGCGGTGCGCACACGCTCCGCATCCGCGCGGGTGGACAGGTGATGCCGGTGCTGCAGGCGCCGATGTGGTTGACCTATCTCGCCATGCCGGTCGGAAGCTTCCTTATGGGACTGCGCACTATTCAGTTATTGGCGCGATTGGTGGTTCGCCCGGTGGAAGATCAGCACCGGCTGGATTTGCAGGATTGATCGGGGGCGCGTGGGCATGAGCGCGCTGATCGTATTTCCGCTACTGGTGATCGGCCTGTTCGCCACGTTGCCGATGTTCGTAGTATTGACCGGGGCTAGCTTCCTCACTTTTTGGCTGGTGTCGCCGATACCGCTCTCGATTTTGCCGCAACGGGTATTTGCGGGGCTCGAAAGCTTTCCATTGATGGCGATCCCGTTTTTCATCTTTGCCGCCAACATCATGGGCCGTGGCGGGCTGTCGGCGAGGCTGGTGCACTTCATCCAAAGCCTGGTCGGACATTGGCCGGGTGGGCTCGGCATCACCGTGGTGATGACCTGTATGCTGTTTGGCGCCATCACCGGATCGAGCGCTTCGACCATCGTCGCGGTTGGCGGCATCCTCTATCCGGCCCTATTGCGCGCGGGCTATCCCGAGCATTTTGCGCTCGGCGTGGTCACGTCGTCGGCCTTGATCGGCATGATCATCCCGCCCAGCAACGCGATGATCGTCTATGGCGCGGTGGCGGGAGCCTCGGTCGGGGCGTTGTTCATGTCGGGTATCGGCGCCGGACTCGTCTTCAGCGTCGTCTATATGGCTTATTGTTCGATATGGGCCCGGATCAACGATATTCCGCGCACCCCGCGGGCAGATTGGCACGCGCGGATGGCGTCCGCGCGCCAAGTCACCTGGGGCTTGGGCATGCCGGTCATCATTCTGGGCGGCATTTACGGCGGCGTGTTCACGCCGACCGAGGCGGCGGCCGTTTCGGTGGTGTACGCGGCGTTCGTGTGCGTGGTGATTTACCGCGAACTCGATCTCAAGGGACTTTGGGAAGTTTGCCTAGAGTCGGCGTTGGCGAGCGCGCGCATCATGATCATGGTTGCGGCGGCGACGCTTTTTTCCTGGCTGCTGACCGTAACCGGCACGACCAACGCGATCGTCGGGCCAATTGCCGCCAGCCAGCCGTCATCCGATTTTGTGCTTCTCATCGCCAATGGACTCTTCCTGGGCATCGGCATGTTCATCGACGTATTTTCCAACATCTTGATCCTGGTACCGATGCTGTTGCCGATGGTCAATGCGGCGGGCATCGGGCTGGTCCATTTCGGCATCGTCACGTCCGTGAATGTCGACATCGGCAACATCACGCCGCCATTCGGATTGAACTTGTTCGTTGCGAGCGGCGCGTTCGATCGGCCCTACCTCGCAGTCGTCCGGGCGGTGCTGCCGTGGCTGGGTCTCGCTCTCTTCAGCCTGGCAATTATCACGTATATTCCCGAATTGAGCCTATGGTTGCCGCAGCGGCTGTACCCGGGAATTCGCTGACGTGAGCGCACTTCTCGCCAGCCTGCCCATGTATAATCTGCCCGAGATGCGGCCCCACAATGCCGCGTTTTGGGCGGCAGTCCGCGCCGAAATGGCGCACGCGGGCGAAAACGATCTTCCGATCGACCTCGACTTCGCGCGCCCGCCGGTGCCGTCCACGATCGAGCCCACGGTGACGTTCACCCAGGTCTGCGGTTATCCCTTGCAAACCATCTTCCGCGGTCAAGCAGTCCTGCTCGGGGCACCGGTCTATACGGCCGAATATTGCCACGGTGCTACTCACGTCGGGGTATTCCTGGTCCGCGATGATTCCCCCTATCGCCGGTTGGAAGACCTGCGCGGCTGCCGCTTCGTCTTCAATAGCATCCATTCCAATTCCGGTATGAACCTACCGCGCCGCGCGCTGGCCGATATCGCCGGTGGCAGGGCCTTGTTTGCGAGTGTCGCCGAAACCCATAGCCAACCCGGCAATATCGAGCGGGTGGCCAAGGGCGAAGCGGACGCTACCTGCGTGGATTGTGTCACCTTTGCTTTCTTCCGCCGCCATCGTCCGGAACTTGGCCGCCGCCTCCGAGTTCTGGATACAACGCCGCCCAGCCCGTCGATCCCGTTCGTCACGTCCTGCGCGACCCCGTCCAGGACCGTGGACAGGCTGCGGGCGGCGCTGCAACGTGTCGGCAAGTCGCCGGAATGGACGTCTGTGCGCGACGGTTTGATGCTCAAGGACATCGTTGCGCCCGATCCGGCCGCTTACGCCCGGCTGTTGGATTACGAATGCGAAGCCGCAGAGCGCGGTTATCCGGCGCTGCGCTGAAACAAAGGTCACTCGAGCCGCAGACGCGCGCGGCCGAGCGCATTGTTGGCCCGCACCAGTCGCTCAAGGCTCGTCAGGAAATTGCGCCGTTCGCGCGCGGGTAGGGCGGCGACCGTTCGACGGTGGCAGCGCTCGACCGCGTTTGCCATGCGCCGGGTGAGGTTACGGCCAAGAGCCGTCAGCGTGCAGCGCTTGATGCGCCGGTCGCCGGGGTCGGGATCGCGCTGAATGAGCCCGCGCGCCTCCAGACGCGACAGCACGCCGGTTGCGTTGGCGCGATCAATGCCGACTGCCATCGCAAGCGAGACTTGGTCGAGCGGGCCGTGCCGTTCGAGCGCGGTAAGCACGCTGTATTGTACCGGCGTCACCTTGAAGCGGCCGCATTCCTCGGTAAACAACGCTAGATGAATCTGGTGCAGTCGCCGGACCAGAAAGCCAGGCCGGTCGCCAAGACTCAAGTCGCCGCGGGATCTCATCGCATTGTGCTCCTAGTGCCTACCTTCGGCTTTTTTTCGCCCGTCGTCGAGTTCCGCGCTTGGCTCACCGCTTGCGTGCGAGCCCGATTTCCGGCATAATGTTAGTATACTAATTAAATCGGCTGTCGGCGGCGGAGGCTGCGGTGGGCGCATGGGCGGAAACGATTCTCGCCGACACGCGGGCGTGTACCGCCTGCCTTGCGTGCGAATTGGCGTGCGCCTTTCGCTGGTCGAAGAAGGCCGGCGCCGCGCAATCCTACGTCCGCGTCCGCCGCGACGAGGCGAGCGGCCTCGCCGATATCCGCGTGCTCGACGGATGCGACGTGTGCCGCAGCGTCGAGACACCGCTCTGCATCGCCGTCTGTGCGCCGCGCGCGCTGCGCCTCGGCCGCCGGCGCCGGACCGGGACGGAAGAGGCCGTGTCATGAATCGTGCGCCCGACCACGGCTGGGCGGGGCGGCTGCTCCGCGTCGACCTCGACTCCCTTTGCTGTCGCGTCGAGCCGATCGACCCGTGGCGCGAGTTTCTGGGTGGCCGCGGGATGTCCGATGCGATCGTGTTCGAAGAGTCGGACCCGCGCGTCGGACCGCTCGATCCCGGGAGCGTGGTTGCGCTCGGCGCCGGGCCGTTGGTCGGGACGCTGGCTCCGTCCGCCTCGCGAACCAACATTTCGGCGAAGAACGTGGCCACCGGCGGCATCGCCACCTCGAGCGTCGGCGGCCACTTTGGCTTGGAGTTGAAGCTGGCGGGGTTCGACCAGATCGTGGTGCGCGGCAAGGCCCGCCATCCGGTGTACCTGGCGATTCGCGACGGCGCCGCCGAACTGCGCGATGCGCGCGCGCTGTGGGGACGCGATACTTGGGATACCGAGGCCGAAATCCGTCGTACCCATGACGACGAGCGTATGCGGGTGGCGAGCATCGGGCCTGCGGGCGAAAACCGCTGCGCGCAAGCGTGCGTGATCGTCGACCGGGGCCGCGCCGCCGGCTGGGGCGCAGGGGCGATCTTCGGCGCCAAGAACCTGAAGGCTATTGCCGCGCGCGGGACGCAGCCGATCCGCCTCGCCGATCCGCGTGGCTTCTGGAACTACACCCAGGCGCTGCTGAAGAAAATTGAAAACTCGCGGGCAAGCGGCATTCTCAGGCGTAATGGCACGCACGGTGCCTACGGCGTGGGCGGGCCGGACGGCCGCGTCCCGCAAGGCGTGCGCAATCAACAAGACGAGTATTGGCCCGCCGACAAAGGGCAAAACCTGAAGGAGATCGTTTACCGCGAACGGTGGGAAATCGGTCGTACCGCCTGCACCGCCTGTCCAACCTCATGCACGCACATGTATCACCTGCCCGGCGGCCGGCACGGCCCGCTCACGGTCGAGGGTATGCACACCAATACGGTACGAGCGCTCGGCTCGAACCTCGATATCACCGACGCCGAGGCCGTACTCAAGGGGCAGGCGCTGATCAATCAGCTTGGCCTCAACGTTGACGCGGTCGGGTCGGCGCTAGCGTGGGCTTTCGAGGCCTGGGAACGTGGACTTCTCGGCAAAGCGGAGAGCGATGGGTTGGAATTGGTCTGGGGTAACGCCGACGCCATGCTCGCGCTCTTGCCGCGTATCGCCCGACGGCAGGGCTTCGGCGACCTTCTCGCGGATGGCGTTGCCGAAGCCGCGCGCAAGCTCGGGCGCGGTAGCGAGGCGTTCGCGATGCACGCCAAGGGCCAGGGCTTGAACGAGCAGACGGTGCGCTCGCACAAGGGCTGGGCGCTCGGCATCTTCACCTCGACGCGCGGCGGCGGGCACCTGAACGGTGCGGCGCTGGTCGAGCGGCTCGGCATGGACCCGGAGAAAGCGAAGGCGGTTTTCGGCACCGCGGCGGCGGCGCGGCCGGAAGCGTACGAAGGGAAGGGCGCGGTCGCGGCTTGGTTTGAAAGTTTCAAGGCCGTCGTCGATTCAGTCGGGCTTTGTTACTACACAACCTACTGGATCGATCTCGAGTTGATCGGTCTGGAGCAGATCGCGGTCTTGCTGGAAAAGGCGGCGGGTTTCAAGACCGATCCCGCTGCACTCGCCCGTACCGGGCGGCGCATCCAGAATCTGGAGAAGGCCTTTAATACGTTGCATGCTGGATTTACGCGCGCGCATGACATGCCGCCGGCGCGATTTTTCGAAACGTCGATTTCAGGCGGACCTTACGCCGGCGCGAAGCTGGACGCGCAGGGTTATGCGCGCATGCTCGACGATTACTACGCCGCCCACGATTGGGATTGCGCGACCGGTTGGCAGACGGCGCGGTGCCTCGATGAACTCGATCTTGGCGCGGCAAAGTCCAAACTTGCCGCGGCCGGACGCCTGGCTTAACATTCGTGCGCCAGCCGAATTTCCAAATATGGGGAAAGCCGTGAGCTTGGCCGACGACATGAAGGCGCGCATCGCGCGCTACGCTGATCGCCGCGAGGATTGGGCCGTGTTCGGGTTCGAGACCCAGCTCGATCCGAAGTATGCGCGTAGTCAGCGCCGTTATGTCGGCGCCTCGGGCTCGATCGATCATCAGGAGATCAACGCCGTCGACCCGGTTGCTTTCACCATGTCGATTCAGACCATGCCGCCCGGCAATAAGATTCCGGTGCATTGCCATGAAACCGAAGAGACGTTCTTCATCCTGGACGGCGAATGCACGGTCAATATCTTCCGCGACGGCGAGACATGCACGGTGAAGCTCGGCCGCTGGGACCTGATCTCGGTGCCGGCGTTCGTTCATCACGACATCCACAATTTCGGTCCGGGACCGTGCGCGATCCAGACGTTGCTGTCGAAGCCCAAGCCCGACCGTCCGCATTACCAGGATGAACGCCTGCTGGAGTTGCAGGCGAGCACCTACACCAAGTAATTGGTGTCACAGGGGCAGCCCTATCCGCGGCACAACCAACGATGGGCAAGCGGGAACAAACGATCGATAGCATCGACAACTTCGTCGGCGACGCCATCGTTGCCGTTTTCGGCGTTCCTGTGGTCAAACCCGACGACGCGGCCCGTGCCGTCGCCTGCGCGGTCGAAATGCACAATGCCATGGCGTCGGTCAACGCCGCGAACGGGAACAAGGATTTGCCGCCGCTGGACATGGGCATCGGCTTGAATACCGGCGACGCGGTCGCCGGCAACATAGGCTCCGATTTGCGGGTCAAGTACAGCGTGATCGGCAGTTCGGTCAATATCGCGGCCAGGCTCGAATCGCTCGCCAGCGGTGGCCAAATCTTCGCCTCAGACGCGACCTTCGCCGAGGCTCGCGATATCGTCCGCATCGCCGGACACCTGAACGTCAAGGTGAAGGGGGTCAGCGGCACCATACCGGTATATGAAATCTCCGGCATCAACGGGCCGTTCAACGTTCATCGCATCGGCTGAGTTTCCATGGGTACATTGCTCGCTCCGTCCGCCATCATTGGTATCGTCGGCGCGGGCACCATGGGCGCAGGCATCGCGGAAGTCGCGACGCAGGCCGGACATTCGGTACGATTGTTCGATGCCGTGCCCGGCGCGGCGGACAAGGCGAGGACGCGGATCGCCGGCTCGTTTGCCGCGCGAGCGGCCAAGGGTCGGATCGCGGGTTCCGAGGCGGAAGCTGCCGCCCGGCGCGTGACCGTTGCCGCCACGCTCGGCGACCTCGCGTCCGCCGCTCTCGTGATCGAAGCCGTGACCGAAAAAATGGCGGCGAAAAGCGAACTATTGGGGGCCTTGGAAACGGTCGTCGGCGAGGACGCGCTACTCGCCACCAATACCTCGTCGCTTTCGGTGTCTGCGTTAGCGCGGGCGCTCAAGCGGCCGGAACGGTTCGCGGGCCTGCATTTCTTTAATCCGGCGCCGGTGATGACGTTGGTCGAAGTCGTGCGTGGACGCGAAACGGCCGCGGCGGTCATCGATCTTCTGTGCATGTTGATGCGCGCCTGGGGTAAGACACCGGTAGTAGTGCGCGACGCGCCCGGGTTCATCGTCAATCGCGTGGCTCGCCCGTTCTATCTCGAAGCCCTGAGCCTGCTGGAACGCCACGGCGCCGATCCCGCCACTGTCGACGCGGTCGTGCGCGACTCGGGGGGCTTTCGCATGGGTCCGTTCGAGTTGATGGACCTGATCGGGCACGACGTGAACGCCGCCGTCACCCAAGCGGTCTTCGAGGCGTTCGATCGCGATCCGCGCTTCGCGCCGTCGCGCGCGCAAGCCGAACTCGTGGCCGCCGGCCGGCTCGGGAAAAAATCTGGGCAGGGCATTTACGATTATCGCGCCGGCGCGGCGCGCTTGCCGCCCCAGGAGTTACCGCCGGGACCCAAACCCACGCGCGTGACGATGGAAGGCGACCTCGGCCCTGCGGAAGGCTTGGCCCAAGCGATCATGGCAAGCGAGATTCCCTGCGTGCGAGGGTCGGGTAAAGGGTGCGTGGTGATTGACGGCGCGACCCTGATGCTGACCGATGGCCGCGCGGCCGAACGGTGCGTGGCGGAGGGGGCGCCGTCCAACTTGGTGTTGTTCGATCTCGCGCTGGATTACCGTCGCGCGCGCCGGATCGGGCTTGCGGCCGGGGTATCCACGCATCCGTCCGCTCTTGCCGCCGCGGCCGGATTGATCCAATCGCTAGGTAAGGCGGCCTCGCCCTTGCCGGACGCGCCGGCGCTGGTGATGTTGCGTTTAGTCGTCCGGCTTGCCAACGAAGCTGCCTGGGCGGTTGCAGATGGAGTTGCCAACGAGGAGACGGTCGATACCGCCATGTGCCTCGGCGCGAACTATCCTTTGGGCCCGTTGGCCTGGGCGAACACAATCGGTCCCGAGCGGATTCGGTCGGCGCTGACCGCACTGGCCAAGGCCGAGGGCGAATCCCGTTATCGCGTCGCGGTGCGTTCTAATGTGACGCCTATCTAATGTGCCCCGCGTTCACGCGGGCGTGATGATCGGAGGGCTCTGGTGCCGATCAACGGGCCATGCTTCACTGGCGGCCGTCTCCAGGGAGGCGACAACCATGTTTCAATACGTATCGTTCGGCGCCGTGCTGGTCGCGGCGCTGACGTTGGTGGCTGGCCCGGCCCAGGCTCAGAGTGGGAAGACCGAAGTTCATTGGCTCGGTCAGGCGGCGACAAAGATCACCACGCCCGGCGGCAAGGTGATCATGATCGATCCGTTCCTGACTAAGAATCCGAAAACCCCGGACGCCTATAAGGACCTCAAGGCGCTCGGCAAGATCGACCTTATCTTGGTTACCCATGGCCACGGCGACCATCTCGGCGACGCGCCGGAATTGGCGCAGATGCACAACGTGCCGATCTATGCCCCGGCAGGGTTGAATCAATCCTTGCTCAATCTCGGAATCCTGCCCGCCAATCTGGTGCCGCGCATGAACAAGGGCGGCGTAATCACGCCGCTCGGTCCCGACATCAAAATCACCATGACCCGCGCCGAGCATTCGTCCGAACTGGTTTGGAAAAACCCCATGACCGGCAAGGACGAAACTCATGTCGGCGGCGAGCCGGTCGGGTTTGTCGTCGAGCTGGAGAACGGATTCAAGATCTATCACATGGGCGATACCGGCGTATTCGCCGACATGAAATGGATCGGCGAATACTACAAGCCAAACCTGATCCTGATTCCGATCGGCGGCCATTTCACCATGAACCCCAAGGACGCGGCCTTCGCCACGCGCGAATACTTGAAGCCCGAGCTGGCGATTCCGATTCACTACGGCACATTCCCTCCGCTGAAGGGAACTCCGGCCGAGTATCAATCCGAACTCGGGCAGACCCGCACCAAGGTGATGCCGATCAATCCCGGCGACAAAGTGAACTTCTAGCACCCATAAGGAGGACCGTTCATACCATGCACCAAGATGTCCTGAGTTTGATGCCGAAGGCCGACATCAGCCGTCGTTCTTTCGTGACCGGCGCGACCGCGATCGCCGGATTTGCTATTGCGGCGGGTCCGGTCAACGCCCAGACAGTGGTCACCACCGATACGGGCGGGCTGATCGCCGGGATGGGACAGGTGCCCGTCGCCGGTGGCATGATGCCGGCCTATTACGCCATGCCGGCCAACGGCGGACCGTTTCCGACCGTGCTGGTGGTGCAGGAAATCTTCGGCGTGCATGAGCACATCAAGGACGTTTGCCGCCGCCTCGGCAAGCTCGGGTACATGGCCGTCGCGCCTGAGCTTTACTTCCGCCAGGGCGATCCGTCGAAGCTCCCGGACGTGCCGACCATCTTCAAGGAAATCGTCTCAAAGGTTGCGGATGCGCAGGTGATGGCGGATCTCGACTCGACTGCCGCCTGGGCCATCGCCCAGAAGAGCGCCAACCCCGACAAATTCGCCGTCACCGGCTTCTGCTGGGGCGGGCGCATCACGTGGCTCTATTCGGCGCACAGCCCACGGGTGAAAGCGGGCGTCGCTTGGTACGGCCGATTGGTCGGGGACAAGAATGCCATGACCCCGCGCCAGCCGGTCGACATCGCCGCCGAACTCAAGGCGCCGGTACTGGGGCTTTACGGCGCCGCCGATCAGGGCATCCCGGTCGCCACGGTCGACCAGATGAAGGCGGCCCTGAAGGCGGCCAAGGTCGCGACCGATTGGGTGGTCTACCCTGACGCGCCGCACGCCTTCCACGCCGATTACCGTCCGACCTACCGCGAGGGACCGGCCAAGGACGGCTGGAAGAAGATGCAGGAGTGGTTCAAGAAACACGGGGTTTGAGAATCCCGGAACGAAGGGTCGCGGGGGACAAAAGTCGTTTCATCCCCCGCGATTTTTTTTGCTAGGATGGCCGCCATGCGCGGCCATCGATACGCTTCAATCCTGCTGGTATCGCTCGTGACGAGTTTGGCCGCCGAGCCGGCATTGGCGCAGTTCAATCCCTTCTCGGGCGTTGTGTCCGCGATCGAGGCGGCAGCCGAGGACCGCAGCGCAGCTGACATCGCCGCCGATGCCAAGATCAAGACCGTGATCGTTGCGCGACTCACCGACAATCTCGGTAAGGAAGGCGCGCTGCTGGGCGTCGACGTTTACGAGCAGGAGGTGATGCTGACCGGAACGGTTTCAACGGCCGAAACCAAGACATCCGCCGGCAAGGTCGCGGCCGGGGTCGAAGGGGTGAAGAAGGTTTATAACGAAGTGCTGCTGGAGAGCGTGATCGCTGCCGACGACAAGGGGAAGCCCACCGCCAATATCGTGGACGACACGGTGATCGAGGCCAAAATCAAGGCGCTCTACATCGAAGGCAAGGGTATTAACGTCACCAACTGGCGATGGCGTTCGGTCAAGGGGCGCGTCTTCCTGTTCGGGCGCGCCTTGACCAAGGACGAGCACGCGAAGGCGGTTCAGATCGCCAAGGACGTTTCCGGCGTCGTCTTGGTCGTCAGCCGGGCCAAAATTCGACCCAAGTCGTAATGCCGTCGCGTCGTTTGTTCGTGGGCGATGGAAAATCTCCGATCAATCGGGTTTGGATCGCGGGCATTTTCGTTGGCTTGAGCGCGGCAGTGATTACGCGCGTCTGGTTGTTTCAGGGCCTGGAGCCGAACCAGGATCACGCCTTTTCCATGCAGTGGATTCAATCGCTGCGAAGTGCCGAACATTTCTGGCCGGCAGGTCAGGCGGGAGATTCTCTGATCGTCGCATTGAGCAAAGACGACAAAAGCTGGCTTCATACTCTGCTACGCCCGATTCACGCCGCCGGATTGCTCGTTCTTACCCTCGTCGCGCAGTCCTGGTTTTACCTCGGGTCTTTTTTTGTCGGCGCGGATTCGGTGGGGCAAATCGCCCTCAGCATCGCGGCGCAGGCCGCTGCCATCGGCATGCTCGGGGTCATCGGATTTTCGGCCCGTAACGGTGGCCCCGCGATCGCGACGCTGGCGATCGTTTTCGCTGTTGGCGCATCCTTTTTGCACGGCTTCGCGCCGTTAGGGGCCCATAACGTCGCCTTACTTGCCTTGATGGCGGCGCTGCTGGCTTTTGATCGCGTTCTCAAAAAGGCGACAATACCGGAAGGACCCTCGAGGCGGGAAATCGCCGTTGCTTTCATTCTTCAGGCCGTTGCGCTTTACACGTATTACAGCATCGTATTCCTTCTGCCGGTCGCGGTGTTCTTATCGCTTTTGTTCTTGCCGGATATACCGGGGTCATGGCGCGTGCGGTTAATCCTATGGCACGGCATGGCTACAGCGGCGGCGCTGGTGCCGGTTGCCGGTATCGTCATTCTGGAAATCGCGTCCGGCCGAAGCGGAGCCAACCAATCGTGGCTCTATTTCCTGACGTTGACGGTGACTCCTTCCCCATCGGGCGGGTCGCTGTCCTGGCAAAGCGCGCTGGAATGGTTTCGTGTCCATGCCGATATGTTCTCCGTTTCCGGTCTCGGCTTGGGCCTCGTGGGGCTTGTGTGGCTGGCGTGGCGCGGCCGGTGTCCGCTGCCGTTGGCGATCGTGTTTGTGCATCTGCTCGTGTCGATCGTCATGACCCAGTTCAGGCAATATGACCGCACGTCGGTCTACGCCGTTCCCTTTCTGGCGCTGGGTATGGCCGCGGCGGTCGTGGCGGTATGGCGGACGCGAATTTTGTGGTTACGATTGGCGATGCTGGTGATCGTAGGCGGACATATGGCCGTCGACACGCCGCGCCTGCGGTCGCCGGACAAAACTCCCGCCTGGGGCCATTATTACCAGAAGCAAGGTTCGTTCCGCGCCTTGATGGGCGACATTTCACGGCATCTCCCGCCTAATGCCGTGTTGATGCTATCCGATTACGGGCGCACCCATCGTTGGCGCGCGTTGTCCTATGGAACGGGCGGCCCCGAGATCGCAACCCCTCTTGAAACCCTTGCCGGACGGGATGCGCGGCAACTGGATCGCTATCCCCCAACCGGCATGCGAAACGACCGGCCGGTCTTCGTTCTATTGTCCGCCGAGATCTCGCTCGATCCAACGGTATTTGCGCGCATCGTTTGCGACAATGTCGCGCGGGCGTGCGGTCGGCCGGCGGGCATTGACCACGTGACGCGCTTCTCCGATCCCGATCTGCCCGGAAGGTTCTTGAGCCTTTATCGCGTCAACTGGGTTTTGGCCCGCCTGGGCTAAAGCACACAAGTACGGAATCCCGCAAACACGTCGCGGCGTTCAGGAACGAAGAAGTTGCGGTAAGCGCAATTCGCAAGTCGGCCGGGCGTCGCCCAGGCGCCGCCGCGCAGCACCTTGTGAGTACCTCCGAACCAGGGTTGGGAATAGTCGGCATAGATGTCGGGCGAAAATCCGGGATAGGGCTCGAAATCGCTCGCGGTCCATTCCCAGACGTTACCGATCATCTGCCGGCAGCCGAAAGCGCTGTCGCCCGCCGGACACGCCGCGACATCGACCGGGCCGAGTGCGTATCCGTCCAGATTGGCGCGTGCTGGATCTGGTCCGGCTTCGCCCCACGGGTATTTACGCTTGCCGGGCGCGAGGGTGCCGCCGACCGGCGTTCCCGCCGCCGCCGCTTCCCACTCGGCTTCGGTCGGCAGGCGCCGGTTGGCCCAGCGGCAGTAGGCTTCCGCTTCGTGCCAGTTGACGTGGTAGACCGGCCGATGGGGGCGAAGTTCGGCCTCGCGGTCGAAGGTGCGGACGCGCCAGCCGTCGCCGTCGCGAATCCAATAGATTGGATGCTCGGCAATGGCCAATGTCCGCCATGCCCAACCGTCCTCGCTCCAGAGTTCGCGGCGTTGGTAGCCGTTGTCCGCCACGAACGCCTGGAACTCGGCATTAGTCACCGGCGCGCGGGCGATGCGAAAGGGTTCGATCCGCACCTCATGCGCCCATTTTTCGTTGTCGAAGACGAACGGCGTTCCCGGTTCGCTGCCGAGCCGAAAGATACCGCCCGGCACGGCGACGTCGCCGGGATGCGGGCCGGCCTCGGCGTTTTCGGGCGCCTTTCCGGCGATCGCCGGCGCGGGATAGGCGAGGGTTTGGCGCATGTACGTGAACGCCTCGCCGTGCATGTCCTCGTGCATCAGTGTCAGGCGAAAAAGGTATCGTACGCGATCGTCGAGCGGTCCTTGCGCCAGCCGCGCGCGCATGGCATCGAGCACGCTGGTCATATAGGCGACCGTGCCGTTGCGGTCGGGCAGGGGGAGAATCCAGCGGGCGTCGTGGGGAACCGTCGAGGAGTTGTACAACGCGTCGGCACCGGCGATAGCGGGGCGGTGGGCGGGGTCGAGCCCGCGCAGCGCAAAATATTCGTGGAACCAGGCGATATGGCCCGCTTCCCAGCGGAAAGGGTTGACGATATCGAGACGCGGGCCCATAAGCTGAACATCGGAAAGCCCGTCGATTAGGGCGAGCGTGCGGGCGTGGGCCTCGGCCAGGAGACCGGCCAGCTTTTCGGCTTCCGCGTCCGCCATCGGTCGCCTCCACGGGGGTAGGTTCGTTGCGCATCAACCTTATTACGCCCGCCAAACCTGGCTCAAGGGCCGGAAATCGCGCCACGGCGGTGCGTTGGGCGCGGCATCTCCGCGCACTAGGCCATCGGGTGACGATAACGACCGAATACCGAGGCGGAGAAGCGGACGCGATGATCGCGCTGCACGCCTGGCGCAGCGCCGATGCGATCAGGCGGTTCGCAAAGGATTTTCCCGACCGGCCGTTGATCGTCGCACTCACCGGCACCGATATCCACCGTTTTCAGTTCAGCCACCCGGTTTCGACGCGTCGTTCGATGGCGCTGGCCGATAGGCTGGTCACGCTTCACGACCAAGTTGCCGCGCATATCCCCGCGCGTTTTCGCAATAAGATTTCCGTCGTGCACCAGTCAGCCCGCCCGCTCGCGCGCAGGCCCAAGCCTCCAACGTCGCAGTTCGAGGTTTGCGTGGTTGGACACCTGCGCGCGGAAAAAGATCCCTTGCGTACCGCTTATGCGGCGCGGCTTTTGCCCATGGCTTCGCGCGTGCGCGTCACCCAGCTCGGCCAGGCGATCGGACCCGAATGGGCACGCGCGGCAGAAGTGGAAACGGCGCGCAATTCCCGCTACCGCTGGCTCGGCGAAGTCAGCCATGGACAAGTGCGCGAAACCATGCGCAAGAGCCGCGTCATGGTCATCAGCTCGGTGATGGAAGGCGGCGCCAATGTCGTATCCGAGGCTGCCGTCGCCGGATTGCCGGTGATCGCCTCGCGCATTCCCGGTAACGTTGGGCTTTTGGGGCGCAACTACCCCGGATATTTCGCCGTCAAGGATACTCGGGCGCTGGCGCGGCTGCTGCGGCGCGCGGAGGAACAGCCGGACTTCTTTGCCCGACTCAAGCGCGCGGTCGCGAAGCGGGCGAAATTGTTTCGCATCGCGCGCGAACGGCGGATGCTCAAGGCGGCGCTCAAGCGCGCTGTTGCCGCAGCTAGAGAACGATCCCGATCGGTCCGGGCCGGTCGCTCCGCGCGCTGATGCGCCCGATCCGCTCCGAGCGGACATAGCCCGCAGCCTTGAGGGCGGCGAGGCACGCCGAGACATTTTCTTCCGGCACGGCCGCGAGCAATCCGCCCGCCGTCTGCGGATCGAACAGCAGTGGGTAGAGCGGATGCGTCGCCGCCGTCGCCTGATCGCGGATCGCGCGGCGCAGGCGGACGTTGGCGGGTTGGAGTGAAGAAAAGATACCAGCGTTCAGACACTCCACCGCGCCGTCGAGCACGGGGAGCCGCCCGATTGCGATCTCCGCGTCCACGTTTGATGCCCTGGTCATCTCGACCAGATGGCCGAGCAAGCCAAACCCGGTCACGTCGGTGCACGCGTGCGCGCCGTGAGCGATCAGAATCTTGGCCGCTTCGCCGCTCGACTGGAGCATGGAGGCAAGCGCGCCCTCGACCCAGCGGCCCTTGGCGCGGGCGCGCATGTCGGCGGCAAACAGGGTGCCGGTTCCGAGCGCCTTGGTAAGAACGAGCGCATCGCTAGGTTTAAGCCCGTCCTTGCGCAACACGCGCGCGGGATCGACAAGCCCGTTGACCGCGAAACCGATCGCCAGTTCCGATCCTTCCGCGGTATGGCCGCCGACCAATGCCGCGCCCGCTTCGCGCACCACCTTGGTCGCGCCGGCCATGAGCTGGCCGAGTTGGGATTCGACCTTGGCTTCCAAGCCGAACGGGATCACGGCTATGGTCAGCACCGTTTGCGGCTCGGCGCCCATGGCATGGATGTCGCCGAGCGCGTGGTTAGCGGCGATTTGCGCGAACACGTAGGGATCGGCAATGAAGGAACGGAAAAAATCCACCGTCTGGACCAGCGCCTTGCCGGCGGGAACTTGGACCACGGCGGCGTCGTCTGGGGAATCGAGCCCAACCAGGACTTCCTCGCGCCGTCCCGGATCGAGCCCCTGCAGGGCGCGGGTCAATAGATCGCTGCCGACTTTGGCGCCGCAGCCGCCGCAACGCATGGCGAAGGCCGAGATTTCCTTGAGCGCGGTCTCGTCCGCGATCCCTGCCGCGACGTCGGGGTCGGCCGTCGGCATGGCGGGTAGTTCGCTATAGCGGCGCATCCAGCGCCGGTCGATCCAATCTTTCCAACGCCAGACCCAGGCACCTTCGAGCGTAAATCCGCCGCGCGCGGCGAGCGCATATTTGTCGCCGGCGCTCAGAATCGCGAGATATCGGCGCTGGGGCCGGAACGGCCTGAGCGGGCGCGCGGCCAGCGCCCGGCGCAAATTTTCCGCCAGCGCCGGGCCCTGGCGCACGGCGAAGACCCCGGCCTTGGGCCGTGGGCTCCGGATCATGTCGGCGATGTCGCCGGTGGCGAATATCTCGGGATGCGAAAGCGAGCGGAGCGTCTCGTCGACCTGAACAAAGCCGTTGTCATCGACCGCAAGACCGGACGCCTTGGGCCATGGCGCGGCCGCGGCGGGGGTGGCGAGAAGAATTTCGTCCAAATCGATCGCCTGTCCGTCGGCGAGGCGCACACATCCCGGTTCGATCAAGGACGCCGCTTGGCCGAAGTGCAGGTGTACGCCGCGGGCTTCGAGCAGGCGCCGTGCCTGCGCCCGCGCGACGGCGGGAAAGGCGGGAAGCGGTTCCGGAAACGTCCCGATCAGGTGGAATTCGAGAATGTCGGGATCGCGCCCGAGCCCAGCCAGTTCGGCGCGCAGGCGGTGGCGCAGTGCGAGCACGATCTCGACTCCGGCCGCGCCCGCGCCGACGACCCCGATACGGGTCGGAAGCCGTCGTTCGCGCACGCGCGCGCGCAGTTTTTCGAAGCGGGCGAGGAAACTTCCGATCGGCTTGATCGGCACGGCATGTGTTTCCGCCCCGGGAAGCGCCGACAGATCGGGTGCGGCGCCGACATCGAGCGAAAGCACGTCGTAGGCGAGCGGCGGCCGGTCGCGGCAGATCACCCGGCGGTTGGCGAGGTCGAGGCCGACCGCCTCGTCGTGAATCAAGGCCGCGCCGGCGAACCGGGCAAGCGGGCCTAAATCGACATGCATGTCGTCGAAGCCATAATGGCCGGCGACGAATCCCGGGAGCATGCCGGAATAAGGCGTATGTATATCCCGCGTGATCAGGGTGACGCGCACGCCCGGCATCGGTTCCATGCCGAAGCTCTTGAGCACGGCGACGTGGGCGTGGCCGCCGCCAACCAGCACCAAATCCTTGACAATGGGCGACGCCGCAGACGAACGCACGGACTCGATCCTGACCCTTCGATCGGCTAGGTCAGGCCGATCATGACGTTCTTGCGGAACGCCGCACGTTCGCAAATCCGATCGTACCATCCTTTGAGCGCGGGATAGTTCTCCCGTTCGATCGGCAGGGTGTACCAGCGGTAGACGGCGATGCCGAGCGGAATATCGCCCATGGTGAAGTTCGCGCCGGCGACGTAGCTGTTCTTGGCGACGTGCTTGTCGAGGATCGCGAACGCGGCGGCGGCCTTATCGCGCGCCGTTTTGATCAGGTTGGCGTCGCGTTCCTCGGGCTTGACGCGGATGAGCTGGAGGAACAGGGGCAGCATTCCCGCGTTGACCACGGTTTGCTGCCAATCCATCCATTGATCGGCATGGGCGCGATCGTTTGCGTCCTTCGGCCACAGGGTTCCGACTCCGTGCCGGGAGGCGAGATGGCGGATAATGGCGTTCGATTCCCACATGGAAAACCCATTCTCAACGATGGTCGGAACGGTGCCGTTGGGATTGAGTGCCAGATATTCGGGATCCTTGTTGCGACCGAACGGGCCGCCGATGTCTTCCTGCGCGAAGGTCAGGCTCATCTCCTCGCACGCCCAAATCACATTCTGCACGTTGGAAGAGTTCTTGCGTCCGAGAATCTTGAGCATGGGCGGCGTGTCCTTTGCGTCCTTTACGATGAGTGCGGGTGAAACGGGGCGGGCGGCTCCCCGGGTTGGCCGATGTTAGAGGCCGAGGCGAGCCATGTCACGGTTTCGCCGGTTCGGTTAAGACCATGAATCGTGGCTGGATTCTTGCGCTTCCCCGCCGGGTCTGGTGGTATTGTCCCGATCATTGGGGGATCCATGGACCAAGCCATCCGCCAAACGATTCGGAAGACCCTGGTCGCGCGCCGGGCGGAGCAGTTCCGCCTGCTCGGACAATTGGTCCGGATGAGGTCGGAAATCCCGCCGGGCGATCTTGGCCAACACGCGATCAAGACGGCGGAGTGGCTCAAAAAGTTCGCTGGCCTGACTGCCGTTCGCCATCCGGTGCCGGACGAGGAAGTTCGCGCCCAAGGCCTGAAAAGCCTCGCCAATCTCGTCGTTCGTCACGAATTCGGCCCCGGACCGACCATCGCATTGCAGGCACACGGCGACACCGCGCCCGCTGGCGCGGGCTGGAGCGGCGATCCGTTCGCCGCCGACATCCGTGAAGGCGTGATGTATGGCCGCGGCGTGGTCGAGGCCAAGGGTTCGCTTGCGGCGCACGCCTTCGCGCTGGTCGGTCTCAAATCGGTCGCGGGCGAACTCGGCGGCGCGGTGGAACTTCATATCACCTACGACCACGAGGCTGGCGGGATGCTCGGCGTGCCCTGGCTGCTTGAGCATGGCGTCGTCAACCCCGATTATGCCGTCTGCACCGGCGGCACCTGGAGCATCGTGACGCGCCACCATGGCGCGCTTCGTCTCGCGGTCGAGGTGCGGAGCCAGAGCGCCGCCGCCGCGGAAGCCGGCCAAGCGACTGCCCGTGTGCTGGATACTCTTTACGAGTTGCGCAAGGCGGCCTCCCCAGCCGCCGCCGGCGTCGACCCGCCGCCGGCGCTCGCCGTCGGCGGCATCCACGGTGAGGGCGGCAAGGACGCGGCGCCGGGCGTCGTCACCATCAACGTGACACGCGGACTCGCATCCGACGAAGACCCGGGCAAGGCGGAACAGAGCCTCGCAGTCCAGCTCGGCAAGGCGGTGGCGGGCATGCCAGGGGTCGTTTGCCGCATCCGGCGCGTTGACCTTACCCCGCCGCTCAAGCCTGCACCCGGCACCGATACCCTGGTCGATGCGCTTCAAGGCGCCGCAGTCACGGTTCTCGGCCGCGAAATTCCCGAAGCCGCGCGCTCGACGATTTCGGACGCACGTCATTACGCGGCCGTCGGCATCCCTGCGGTTCTGTATGGCGCTGGCCCGGAAAAGCCAGAAGACGCCCATGTCGGCGGCCCGAACGAGAATCTTGTTCTCGACGATCTTCGCCGGGGAACCGAAGTGCTTGCCTGTGCGCTCGCCGAATTTCTCCGGACCGGGAAGCCCGAAACCGAGTGATTTGCCGTCACGTCACTAACGTCAGCAACGAAGCGATATCGCCGAACACATAGTCGGGTTTCGGCACCGAATTGTCGAGTGCGATGCCGCGCCGGTTGATCCAGGCGATGGTGAGCCCGAGCGGCTTTCCGCCGACCAAGTCCGTGAACTGAGATTGGCCGGAGTGAAAAATGCGCTCCTTGGCCGTTCCGGCGTGCGCGATCAGGTAACGGAACAAAGTCCCGTCCGGCTTGTAGCCCTTGGCGCGCTCGGCGGTGCAGACGAGATCAAAGTTTCGTTTGAGCGGGGTCAGGGCCAGCAAGTCGTCGTCGATATTGGAAACAACGGCGAGACGGGCGCGCCGGGATAGCCGATCCAGTGTCGCAGTCACGTCGTCGTACAAACGGAAATTGGCAAACGAATCGAAATAGCGCTCAATTAGCTTGGAATTGGTGCGGACGTGGAAATGATCGAGCGTTTCGGCGAGCGACAGCTCGCAAATATCGCGATAGCGCCGGTATGGCTCCCAATAATGAGCGATGTTGCGATGTTCCCAGTATTCCCAGAACGCCTTGATGTCGACATCACGGGCGCCCGCTTCGTTGAGGATCGATTGGAAGGCGCCGTAGGAACCTGCCCGCACGTCGACCATAGTTCCGAACACGTCGAACGACATCAAGGCGGGGTCGAGGCGCGTCACGGCGGTTCTGACGATCAAGCGCGCCCCATGAGGGGGAGCGCGAGGCGCACGAGCGTCGGCATGAAGCGGGGTCGCAAAAGACGCCCGTCGTAGCGACTCATGCGCCGGTCGTTCTCGGCTAGGCACAACTCGAAGAACTTGCGCGGCGAGAGCGAAATGCCGATCGACTTGTGCCCGTCCATGGTCATGGAGCTGCGGTTGTCGCCGCCGCGCGCGAACTGGAGGCGGTTCCAGGCCTTCCCCGCGAGGGCGCGCAGCCGTCGGGCGAGGAAGAACGGCTGCGCCGGGAGCGGGCGGTTGACCTGCATGTAGGCGACCCAGTTGGCGAAGAAGAGGATGTGGCGGGCTTCTTCTTGAATTACGGGCTCGAACACCTCGACCAATTCCAGCGGGAAATATCCCGAATCCTTGGCGATGCGGAACAAGCCGAACGCGAAGAAAGAATCGAACGCCTCGCCGTAGCCGGTTTGCATGAACGCCCACTCGGGGTCCGGAAGGTGAAGCGGTTGCAGATCGGGCGCGATTTCGATGCCGTAGAAACGAATCATGTTTTCAAGCACGATCTTGTGCCGGTTCTCCTCGAAGGCGTTGAGGGCGATGGCCTCGCGGATCAGGGGGTCGGCGCTGGCGTCGGCGGCGGCCTGCATCCGTCCGCCCGCTTCGTGCTCAGTTTCGACCGCCATTTGCCAGAAAGGCAGGCCGGTCAGGCGCGCGAGCGCGTCCGGATCGAGTCGGGGCCACGGGATGACGGCGGGCTTGTAGGGATCGAAGGTGTCGAGAAAGACGCGGCAAAAGAGCTGTTTATGCTCTTCCGAACCGATACGGATCGGGCCTTCGGGCGGGCGCGCGGCGGATACGGCAATCGGCATGGCGGGACACACTAATGCGTGCCCCGCCCGGACGAAAGAGCGCTTCCGTCCCTCTTCAAGCGTAAGGCGCCGCGTCGGTTTTTTCCCGGCGGGTGGCCGCGTAATCCTTGAGCGCTTGCTTAAGCTCCCGCACATGGGCACGGTCGCCACGTTTCTTGGCAGCCCAGATATCCTCCAGGATCATGAGCCTCAGCGTGTCCAGGCCGTGTTCGGCGCAGAACAGGCAGCGGCCCATCTCGGCGGCGGCGGTGAAGGGGATGTGCTCGTGTTCGGCGATCGCCAGGATTTCGGCTTCGGTCAGGCCGGAAAGGGCGACGCAATCCTCTATGGTCAGCATGGCCCGTCTCCTCGCAATGTTCGTATAGGTAAAATATAATCCATCTGCGCGATATGTGCCGGGCAGACGGACGAGAATGCGGATGACTCGCGGTTGCCGTTCAGTACCCGAGCGCCATGCCGTCCTTGCGCGGGTCCGACGCTCCGGTCAGGCCGCCCGTTTGCCAATCGATCCAGATCGCTTGGCCGCCGCCGATCGCCCGGTCGGGGGTCATCGGCGTGTGGCCGAGGCGCTTTAAAGCCGCCACGATTTCCGGCGGCACGCCCGTTTCCACCTCCAGCGGTCCGGCGGGAGTGGGAAAGAGGCGCGGCAGATCGATAGCCTGCTGCAGATCGAGGCCAAAATCCAGGAAGTTGGTCAGGAACCAAGCGTGACCCATGGCCTGATAATGGCCGCCCATGACCCCGAAGGGCATGACAACACGGCTATCGCGCACCGCCATGCCGGGAATAATGGTGTGCATCGGCCGCTTGCCGGGCGCAATGCAGTTCGGATGCCCCGGCTTGACGACGAAGGCCGATCCGCGATTGTGCAACACAACGCCCGAGCGCGGTGCCATCAGGCCGGTCCCGAACGAACTGAACAGCGAATTGATGAAACTCGCCGCGTTACGGTTCTTGTCGACGACGCAGAGGTATACTGTGTCGGCGTGGGCGGGCAGCGGCAAGGGCGCGAGCGGCTCAATGCGGCCATCCCCGCGGATGCGGGCACGGGAAGACTCGGCGCGGGTCGGTGACAGCAGCTTAGCCACGGGCACCTCGGCCTGGGCCGGATCAGCGAGGAACGCGTCGCGGTCGGCGTAAGCAAGGCGTGTCGCCTCGATCATGGCGTGCAGACGTTCGATCGACAGCGGATCACGATCCTTGAACCCGATCCCGGCGACGATGTTGAGCAACAGAAGCGCAATGATGCCCTGGCCGTTGGGCGGGCATTCGTAGATGTCCAGGCCGCGATAAGTGACTCTGATCGGCTTTACGTATTCGCCACAGGCAGCGGAGAAATCCACCATCGTGTGCGTCCCGCCGCGCCGGGTAAGGTGTTCGACGATATCCTCAGCGACGGGACCTTTGTAGAAGCCGTCGCGGCCTTCGCGCGCGATACGTTCGAGCGTCGCGGCGAGGTTCGGCTGACGGTGCAGCATGCCCGGCGCGGGCAGGCGGCCGTCCGGCATAAATACGCTTTCGGTCGAGGTATCGTTGCGGATGGTGGCTTGTGCGTAATGCCAATCGGTCCAGACCCGGTCGTGGACTGGATAGCCGTCGCGGGCATAGGCGATGGCAGGCTGGAGCAGTTCGCCTAAATCCTTGGTGCCGTGATCGGCGATCAAGCGCGACCAGGCATCGACCGCACCGGGTATCGTAACCGCATGCGGTGATAGAGAATCGATGGCGCCGATGCCCTGCTTGGCGAAATACTCGATTGTCGCCCCGCTCGGCGCCCGGCCCGAACCGTTAAAGGCGACGATGTCGTCGGAGCCACCCCGACTGTAGAGCACGAAACAGTCGCCGCCGATGCCGGTCGATTGCGGCTCGACCACGCATTGCACCGCGCATGCGGCAACAGCCGCGTCCATCGCGTTGCCCCCCGCACGCAGAACATCGAGCGCGGTGAGGGTCGCCAGCGGATGCGATGTCGCCGCCATGCCGTGATTGGCATAGGCGCGGGAGCGGCCGGGAAGGTGAAAATTGCGCATGAGTTTATAAACTAACGGTTGGAGAGCCGATTCGACAAGCCAGCGCCTTCAGGCATGGCGGGCAATAAACCCAAGGACATGACGGTTGAATTCCTTGGGCCGGGTCTTCGAGCAGGCATGGCCGCCGCCGTCGAGTCGCACGAATTCGGCACCGGGAACGCGGGCGGCGATATCCTCGGAAAAATAGACCGGAGTCATCAAGTCGTCGTGCGCGCATAGCACCAGGGTTGGCGTGCGGATCTTGCCCAAGTCCGCCGCCCGGTCGTGGGCGAGAATCGCATCGATGCGGCTGGCCATAACGGCGGGCTTCGATAACATTCGCTCGGCGATCGATTCTTCCTCGATCAAGCGGGCATCATTGGCGGCGATCCATGCGGGCGGGTAGAGGACGAGAGAGGTCATCTGGGCGTAAGCCTTGGCGCCCATCTCGGCGAGCACCGCCTTGCGCAGCGACCACATCCGCCGCCGAAACGGATCGGAGTGATGCACGGTGGCGTAAAGGACGAGGCTTTGCAGCCGTTCGGGCCGGTCGAGGGCGAGCACTTGACCGATCGCGCCGCCGGTCGAGTGGCCGACGTAATGGACGCGCTCAATCTTGAGGGCGTCGAGCAGCGAAAGCGCATCGCCGGCCAACTCGTCGATCGAGGCGACCGGGATGTGGCTGGAGCGTCCCGAACCCCGCTGGTCGTAGATGATCACCGTGTGCGCCCGGGCGAACGGTTCGACCTGCTCGCGCCAATAGGTACCCGCACCGCCGAGCCCGGCGACGAGTAGGACCGGCGGGCCCGAGCCGTGGATCTCGTAATAGGTCTCGATACCGTTGGCGGCGAGGGTAGGCATATTATTCGCGAAGGGTAACAGCGCTGGGTGCGGCGGGTAGCGCCCAGCCGCGGCGATGGTGTTGCCACAGCAGCCACAGGCCGACCGCGACAAGACCGGCGCCGACCACGGCGCGGAATAAGTCGTTCATCATGAAGAATGGTACCGCTGCGAATAGCGCGAGCAGCGGCGTATAGCACAAGGTCCAACGCGTCCGCGCCCGTGCATTCTGATACCAGGGGAAAATCAGCGAAAAGCACGCAATGATCAGGAAGAACAGCGACCACGGCCGAGTGACGAACGGTAGCAAGCTATCCTCGGTTGCCAGCGCCCGCACCAGGTTGATTTCCGCCTGGTCACCGAGCACGACGCCAAGGATCATCGGAGTCAGGGGAAACTTGAACACGTGCATCAGATAGCCGAGCACGCCGAATCCGAACAACACCCACACGTCCCACACGATGTTGTTGAGGGTAAAAACGCCGACCGCGCAGTAGAACAATACTACGCCGACGAGATGATACATCGGCACCCGAGTCACCAGGGCAAAGATGCGGAGGCAACCGGCCTGCAGCACGACCATGACCACATGGGCGAGCAGATAGGAAATCATGATACCGTAGGCGAGCACCGGCTGGGTGCTGATGAACGTCGGGCTGGGCGCAACATTGTGCATGATCAGCGCGCCAAGTAGGATGGCGGTAACCACGTCACCTGGAATACCGAGCGCGATGGTGGTCATGATATCGCCGCCGGCGGTGGCATTGTTGGACGCTTCCGAGGCGATAACTCCATCGGGTATGCCGGTTCCGAACTTCTCTGGGTAGGGCGAAGCCTTCTTGATTTGGTCATAAGCGAGAATGTTGGAGACCGAAGCGCCCGCCGCGGGCAACACGCCGACGAACACGCCGGTGAGGGCGGCATGGATCGTGACCCGCCATTTCCGAAGCACGATTTTAATGGCCTTTATGTGCTCAATAGCGACGCGGCCTCCGCCGCCGAGAGACAGTGGCTGCCGCGCGGCGTCGGCGTCCCGTACGTCGCGTAACAATTGACTGAAGGCGAATAGGCCGACGAGAACAGCGAGGAACGGAAAGCCTTTGCCCAAGGCGTCAACGCCGAAGGTAAAGCGGGCAATGCCCGCCGTTTGGTCTTGGCCGACGCAGGTTACGAGCAGCCCGACCATGCCGGAGATCAGGCCCTTGACCATGTCTTCGCCGGCGAGACTGGTGGTGATGGTGAGCGCGAAGATCATCAAGGCGAATAAATCCCACGGCCCGAATTCCAGGCCGATCGCCGCCAGCACCGGCGCCACGGTCATCAACAGCGAGGCGCTGATCACTCCGCCGAAGAACGACGCCCACACACCGATGCCGAGCGCGAGCCCGGGCTCGCCCTTCTTGGCCATCGGATGGCCGTCGAAGGTGGTGGCGATCGAAGACGGCGTGCCCGGGATTCCGGTCAGAATTCCGGCAATCAAGCCACCCGACAGGCCGCCGACGAAAACCCCGATCATGGTCGCAAGCCCTTGAATCGGGGGCATGCCGAAGGTGAAGGGCAGGGTCAGGATCACCGCCATGGTGATGGTGAAGCCGGGGATCGCGCCCGCGATCAGCCCGGCGAACACGCCGAGCGCGAGCAAGACGAACGTACCCGGGGCGAGCAGGGCGGCGAGGGCGGTGAATGCGTGTTCGAGCATCGGCTGCGGTCGATCTAGATGTTGAGGATGCCGCCCGGTAAAATGACGCGGAGCGCGAAGGTAAACACCACCCACATGCCGCCGACGAATATCAACGTCACCGCGAGGTTGATGGCCTGCGTCTTCCAGCCATGCCAGCCGCCGAGCATCAGGAACGAGACGTAAACGAACAGCAGGCCCCCGATCAGCATGCCGAAGATCGGCAAGGTGGCGAGAAACAACGCGAACAAAACAAAGCAAACAATGACGTTGCGGTAGGTCTTGAACCAAACCCCCCGATCGAATGATCGGCGTGACCCTTGTCCGGCGCGCGCGAGCGATTGGACCAGGTAGACCAGGGCCAGGATGGCAAACGTGCCGACCACCGCGCGCGGCCAGGTGCGGATGCTGAAATTGAACAGCGGCGGCGATTGGAATGTATAGGTGGCGGCGAACAGGACGCCGGCCAGGATCAGGAACAACACAGCGATGACGACGTCGGCGGTGATGCGACGCATGGCGATACGGACTTTCCGGCGCAGCAAAAAAGGAGCCGCCCGTCGAGCGGGTCTCGAACGGGCGGTTTGACCGATGGATTACTTCTTTTTGTACAGGCCGATCTTGATTGCCAGCTTTTCGGACTTCTCGTATTCGCTCTTGAGGAACGCGGCGTAGTCCTTGGCGCCCTTGAATTGGATCCACGTGCTGTGGGTATCCATGACTTCCTTGACCTTGGGCGCCTGCATGGCGCGACGGAACAGGTCTTCATAGTAGGTGACCAGTTCGGCCGACGCGCCCTTGGGCATGACCACGCCGCGGGACAAACCGTACACCACGTCCAGCCCGTATTCGCGCATGGTCTTCAGGTCGGGCATGAGCGGATCGCGTTTCTCGGTGGCGATGGCGAGCGCCTTCATCTGGTTGTTCTTGACGTATTCCTTGGCGGTCAGGATGTTCGATTCACCAACATCGATGTTATTGGCGAGCAGCGCGGTGTTGCGCTCGCGGGTGCCTTCATAGGGCACGTACTTGAAGCTGATCTTGGCGGCATCCTCGATCATCAACTGGAGGAATTGGCTGGTTGAGCCGGTGGTGACACCGGCCTTGATCTGGCCCGGGTTCTTTTTGGCGTAGTCAATCAAGCCGGCCATGTCGTTGTAGGGGGTCTTGGTTCCGGCCGCGAGCATCGACGGCGTGTAGGTGAGCAGCGCCACCGGCTGGAACGCATCCCACGTAAAATCGACGCCGCCCGCGAGATAAGTGGTGATCTGGCTGTCATGCATGGCGAGCAGGGTGCAACCGTCCGGCTTTGCATCGCGCACCTCGCGCGCCCCCTTGTTGCCGCTTTGGCCGCCGATGTTGACCACTTGCAACTGGGCCTTGGGGTTGAGCGCGTTGAGCGCATCCACCACCGGACGGAAGATCAGATCGGTGTCGCCGCCCGCGTTCCATGGCACGATCATGCGGACGGCGCGGCAGGGCAGATCGACGGCGGCGAAACTGGGCGACGGGGCGACGGCGGCGAGCGCGCCGATAGCGACGCAGGCGATTGTCCAACGATGCGAGCGAATCATGGCTTATCTCCTCCCATATTACGTTTCTCTTTATTAGTTATTGACCCGGGCACGCGGCCTCGGAGAAGGAAGATTGGATACAAACGACCGAGGTTAGTCAAGGAGCGGACGGCGAACCAGGAGAGGGCGGTTCATGGTCGGGCGCGCGGGTCTCTGCCGAGGTTCCCTGCAACTCGGCGGCCATACGCTCGAGCCGTCGGTACGACATGACTCCGAACGGCAGCGCGACGATGTACGCGACGCCGATCAGCGCGAGCGTTTCCCAAGGCTGAGTGACGATGCCGGCGGCGAACAGCCCAATCGCCAGCATTACCGGTAGAATCCACAGCTGCGGCACCTTGAATTTCTTGAGCGAGTAGGTGGGAATGCGGCTGATCATCAGCCCGGCGACGACGACCAGGACGGGTGCGGTCAACCACGGGCTGCGGAACAGCTCGGTTTCCATCACGAAACTGAAAATCAAGGGCAGGACGGCGAGGCCGGCGCCGGCAGGCGAGGGCACGCCGCTGAAGAAGTTGAATGCCCAAGGCGGCAGGATCGGCTCGTCGAGGGCGACGTTGAAGCGCGCCAATCGCAACGCCGCGCACATGGCATACAGCAATGCGGGCAGCCAGCCGAGCGCCCCGAGCGACTGCAGGGACCAGAGATAGACGACGATTCCGGGTGCCGCGCCGAAGCAAAGAAAGTCCGACAAGCTGTCGAGCTCGGCGCCGAACCGGCTGGAGCCCTTGAGTAGCCGGGCGATGCGCCCGTCAAGCCCGTCAAGTACGGCGGCGATGCATATGGCGGCGACGGCGGCCTGCCAGCGGCCCTGGATCGCAAACGGGATCGCGGTCATGCCCGCGCACAGCGCGAACAGGGTCAGCATGTTCGGAATCATCCGGTTGATAGATAATCCCTTGAACCGCTGGCGCGGTGGGCGGCGGCGGAAGAGCGCGCGCATGTCAGCTCAACCGTCCATCGCGCCGGGGCTCGCTCGACGCGGTGTCGGCAAGCACGGTTTCGCCGGCGATCGCGGTCTGGCCCTCGGCGACCAGGGGCTCGACCCCTTCCGGCAGGTAGACATCGAGACGGCTTCCGAATCGGATCATGCCATAGCGTTGGCCGGCGGCCAGGGTTTGGCCTTCGGCGGTTTCGCACAGGATGCGGCGGGCGATGAGCCCCGCGATCTGAACGCAGGCGAGATCGCGACCGTCGCCGAGGACGAGGCGAATCGCGAGCCGCTCGTTATCCTCGCTCGCCTTGTCGAGGGAGGCATCGATGAATTTCCCCGCCCGGTAGACGAGGCGGGCGACAGTGCCGCTGGCGGGCGATCGGTTGACGTGAACGTTGAGCGCGTTCATGAACACGGCGACCCGCCAGCGGGGCTCCGTCCCCATCTCCAGCTCGGCGGGCGGCGGGACCCGATCGATGAGGCGGACGACCCCGTCGGCGGGACTGACGATCAGGCCGTCGCGGGTCGGCGTCACCCGTTCGGGATCGCGGAAGAACCACGCACACCAGAGGGTGAGAACGGCTCCGAACCAGCCCAACGGCGCGGCGATAGCGGCGAGCACGGCCGTCGCGATCGCGAACGCGCCGATGAACGGCAAACCGGCGCGGTGAATCGGCGGAATCAGAGTATAGCGCATGCGGTCGGGGCCCAGGGTTGCCAGCGGGTTGTTGGCCGGACGGTTGGACAGGCGGGCCCAGAATAAACGGTTCGCGGGGGAACGGAAACGCCGTTGCTATTAACGGTTAATCGCGGGCGGCGCAGGAATGCACCCCGCGCCGCCCGCAATGTCAGTTCAAGCCCTCGGCCTTCATCGCTTCCTGGACCTTGGGTCGCCCAGCGATGCGGTCCATGTACGTCTTCAGGTTGTGCCAAGGCGTCAGGTCGATCTTCATGTATTTCGACCAACCGACCACGGTGAATGCGTAGGCGTCGGCGACGGTAAAGCGCTCGCCCATTATATACGGCCTGCCGGCGAGGTGACGGTCGAGATAGCCAAAGCGATTGGCGAGGTTGTCCCGCGTAATCGTCTTATAGGCATCCGGCGTATTCGGCTTGAACAGCGGCGTGAAACCCTTGTGCAGTTCCGAGGTGATGTAATTGAGCCATTCCTGGAGGCGGTAGCGATCGAGGGTGCCGTTGGCGGGCGCCAAGCCCGATGCCGGATTCCGGTCGGCGAGGTACTGCACGATGGCCGGACCCTCGGTCAGGATCGCGCCGTCGTCGAGTTGCAACACTGGCACTTGGCCCTTCGGGTTAACGGCGGAGAAGTCGTCACCGCGCTTGGTTTTTTTCGTAGCGAGATCGACCTGCTCCAATGCGAACGGCAAGCCCACCTCGCGCAGCACGATATGCGGGGAGAGCGAGCAGGCGCCGGGGGAAAAGTAGAGTTTCATAAGGGTATTCTCCTAGGAGGGAAGAGTGGGTGGTTGTCGAGGGGATGGGGCTCACGCTGTTCGCGGCAACGAGCGAGCGAAAGACGGCGTGAGCTTGATGGCAAAGGCGCCGTCGCCGACGAGTGCTTGCACCAACGCCGCGATGGTCAGAAACAGCGGATATTCCCAGCCCCCGTTGGGGCTCGTGAACAGCCAACCGTTGCCGAGATGTGCCCAAGTAGCCCCGAGCAAGATCGGCACCAGCGCCAGCGCCACGGCGCGGGCATAGACGCCGGCGATCAGCAGGATGCCGCCCGCAAGTTCGGCCGCGAACACGGCGTAGCCGAGCCAGCCCGGCAATCCGATCGACGCGAAGAACTTCGCGGTAACGGGGAGCGTAAAGACGAACAGCTTGAGCAAGGCGTGGGCGATGAACATGGTGCCCAAAGCCAGTCTCAGCAGCAGGGCCCCGTAGGGTGCGGTCGCGGTATCAGTCATGGCGTTTCTCCTGTTTAAGTTTAAAAAAGTAACTTGTATAATATTTTTATCTTGATATATTTTGTAAAGTAGATACTTTATAGTAACTATGTGAGCCGTCCGTAACCTCACGGAGTCCGCCAATGAGCCTGCCCAAAAGCCCTAAAGGCTGCCCCATGGACGCTATCCTGCGCCTGCTGATGGGTCCGTGGACCACGTATATCCTTTATGTCCTGCGCACCCGGGGGCCGACCCGCTTCGGCGAACTCAAGCGCCAAGTCGGCGGAGTCTCGGCCAAAATGCTGACCGAGCGGCTTCGGCTCCTCGAGGCGGCCGAAGTGGTGCGGCGCGAATATGTGCCGAGCATACCGCCGCAGGTGACATACAGTTTGGCGCCGCGGGGCAAGGAGCTTTCCGGCGTCATCGATCAATTGAATAAAATCGCGCAGCGTTGGGCGGCGGAAGATACGGCTCGCCCCAAACGGTCGGCGGCGTGACGGCGTTCAGCCGCCAGTCTGCTTCGGTAGCTGGAAGATTTGACCTGGAAAGATCAGGTCCGGATCGCGGATCTGCGACTTGTTGGCTTCATAGATGACCGTGTAGCTCGTCCCTTGGCCGTAGGTACGCCGCGCCAGCCGCCAAAGCGAATTGCCCGGCTGCACCACCACGGTCGAACCCGGCTCGAGCTGGGGGATGGCTTCGGCGCGGGCGAAGGGGATCTCGGCTCGCGCCGTCACTTTGTCGTCGGGTCCCGACTGGTCGGCGCGGAGCGTGTAGGTGCCGGGTTGAATCGCGGTGCGCGGCAGAAACAGCCAGCGCCCATCGGCGCCGACTTCGGCGCTGCCGATGAAGCGGCCGTCAAGGTAGAGCCGGACCGTCGATTTGGGCGTGCCCCGGCCGCTGATGGAAATGCCGCCTTTGTCGTCATAGTCGATCGCGTCGATGGCGAACGTCACGGCGGTTTCGAGCGCGGGCTTCTGCAAAACCTGAGCCGGGCCGCGGCCGTCGCGCGGCACGCGCAGCGCCAGCGCTTGGCCGCCGGCGGAGGGCCGGCCGGCGACGTCCTTGTCGCGCTCGGGAATCACCAGCGTGACGATGTGGTCCGAGAGCACCGGCGGCTGATCGGCGGCGCGCATTTCGAGCGACAACTCCCGATTGCCCGGCTCCAGCGGCTTCGCCGGGACGAACACCCATTCGCCGCGCGCGTCGGCTCGGACCTCGCCGATCGGCCGACCGTTTTCGAAAATAACTACGGTACTGCCCGGCAGCGCGCGGCCGGCGATGACCGCGTCGCCGTTCGGGTTGACCCGCACCACGTCGAACGAAGGCAGCCCTTCGGTCTTCGGGGCCGTCGCTGGTGACGGGGTCGGCGCGACGACGGCGGGCGCGGCCGTCGACGGGAGCGAGGCCTTGTCCTCCTTCCAGAGGAACAGATTGACCCCAATCGCCGTCAACACGGCGGCGGCTCCGATCGTGGCGATGACGATGGGTTGCTTCAAATCGTCGAGCTCCTGGGCGACGGGCTTTGGGTCTTCGCCCGCGAAGGGAAAGCCGTCGGCGGGGAAGGCGTTCATCATACACCGGACCTCGGGCCGAGCAAAGCCGGCGACGCGACAAGATCGGCCTGATACAGTCGCGCATCCGATCCGGGAGAGAGAAGCGTGGCTAAAATCGACAGCGTATGCGTATTTTGCGGTTCCAAGTTCGGCAACGATCCGACTTGGGCTCGCGCCGCCGACCGGCTCGGCGTTCTACTCGCGGAGGCCGGCATTCGTCTCGTCTACGGCGGCGGCCGAATCGGCCTGATGGGCGTGGTCGCCCAGTCCGTTATGCGCGCGGGCGGGCGGGTCAGCGGCGTGATTCCCGATTTCATGATCAAGCTCGAGGTTGCCGACACCGGCATCACCGACCTGGTGGTGGTCGATTCGATGCACGAGCGCAAGCGCCGCATGTTCGAGCTTGCGGATGGATTTGTCATTCTGCCGGGCGGGCTCGGCACCCTCGACGAAACTTTCGAGATCGTCACCTGGAAGCAGCTGCGCCAGCACTCGAAGCCGATCGTCGTGCTCAACGTCAATGGTTACTGGTCGCCTTTCGCCGACTTGGTTCGGGCGATCGTCGCGGGTGGGTTCGCCCACCCCGCCGTCGCCGACCTGTTCACCCTGGTCGAAACGCCCGAGGCCGTCCTGCCCGCGCTCCGCGCCGCGCCGGCGGTGGACGAACGGGTCTTGACCAGCCACCTCTGAGTCCGATCTAAATTCCCGGCCGCTTCCGGCCGAAGGAGCATTCCATGGCGAAAATCAAGGTCAAGAATCCGGTCGTCGAACTCGACGGCGACGAAATGACGCGCATCATCTGGGCGTTCATCAAGGAAAAATTGATTCTCCCTTATCTCGACGTGGACCTGAAGTACTACGACCTCGGCATCGAATACCGCGACAAGACCGAGGACAAGGTCACGGTCGAAGCCGCCGAGGCGATCAAAAAGTACCGCGTTGGCGTCAAGTGCGCGACCATCACCCCCGACGAAGCCCGGGTCAAGGAATTCAACCTCAAGAAAATGTGGAAGTCACCCAACGGGACCATCCGCAACATTGTCGGCGGCACTATCTTCCGTCAGCCGATCGTGTGCAAGAACGTGCCGCGTCTGGTGCCGGGCTGGACCCAGCCGATCGTCATCGGCCGTCACGCCTTCGGCGACCAGTACCGTGCGACCGACTTCGTCGTGCCGGGCAAGGGCAAGCTCACCATCCGTTTCGAGCCGGCGGGGGGCGGTCCGGCGATCGAACACGAGGTGTTCAACTTTCCCGATGGCGGCGTCGCACTTGCCATGTACAACCTTGACGATTCGATCCGCGGCTTCGCGCGGAGCTGTATGAACTACGCGCTTTCGCTCGGCTGGCCGCTTTATCTTTCGACCAAGAACACGATTTTGAAAGCCTACGACGGGCGCTTTAAGGACCTGTTCCAAGAGGTGTTCGATAAGGAATTCGCCGCCCAGTTCAAGGCCAAGAACATCGTCTACGAGCACCGCCTGATCGACGACATGGTGGCGAGCGCGCTCAAGTGGTCGGGCGCGTTCGTGTGGGCGTGCAAGAACTACGACGGCGACGTCCAGTCGGACACGGTGGCACAAGGCTTCGGCTCGCTCGGCCTGATGACCTCGGTGCTGATGACCCCCGATGGCCAGACGGTGGAAGCCGAAGCCGCGCACGGCACCGTGACCCGCCACTACCGCGAGCACCAGAAAGGGCGCGAGACCTCGACCAACCCGATCGCCTCGATTTTCGCCTGGACGCGCGGCCTTGCCTATCGCGGCCAGTTCGACGGCACGCCCGACGTCACCCGTTTCGCCGAGACGTTGGAAAAGGTCTGCGTCGCGACGGTCGAGTCGGGCGTGATGACCAAGGACCTTGCCATCCTGATCGGACCGGACCAGCCCTGGCTCACCACCCGCCAGTTCCTGGACGCGATCGACCAGAACCTGAAAAAGGCCATGGGCTGAGTCGAAAATGGAAGCGATTTCAGAGATTTCCAGGTTAGGCCGAGCTCGGGCTCGGCTTGACGAGGCACGTCCCATCCCCTAAAAAGCGGCCTCCCGTTCGTATCCCCGACCCTCTGGAGTTTTCGCCATGACCCGCCGTTGTTCCATGACCGGCAAGCGCGCCCAAGTCGGCCACAACGTCAGCCACGCCAACAACCGCACCAAGCGCCGGTTCCGGCCCAACCTGCAGACGGTATCGCTGTTGAGCGACGTCCTCGGCCAGACGGTGCGGGTGCGGCTCTCGGTCAGCGGCCTGCGCACGGTCGAGAAGCGGGGCGGGTTGGATGCTTATCTGCTCGGCGCCCGCGCGGAAACTTTGGATGCCGACGGCCTCCGACTCAAGCGCCGGGTCAAGAAAGCCCTCGCGCGCAAGGTGCCGGCGCAGCCAGCGGCCTGACTCGGCGTCAACCGATCCATGTGATCGAGGCCGGTTCGGAAGAGCCGGCTTTTTCATTCAATCAATTCGAACATCAGCAAAAGCGTGCGCTGGGCGATGTTGAAGTTGTCGTCGGAGATCAGATAGATCAGCGTCTTGCCGCTCGCCGCGTCGCGGCGCGCGGAAATTCCTTCCATGTTGTCGACCGTCAGCGGCGGGCGCAGTTCGGCGAGCAACTCGCCCATTAGTTCAGCACCAGGTGCGATCGCGTCCTTGGCGATGCGGCGCACGCGCGCGGCGACGCCGATTCGCATGGTGTAGCGTCGCTCCAGCGCCAACACGTCGCCCGAAGGTAGCTTAGCGAGATCAGTGACCACGAAGCCGTCGCTCAGGGCATAAGTGAGCGGCGACCAACCGGTTTCGTCGCTGACCCAGCCGACGGCCCGATCCCCCCATTTCAATTCCTCGGCGACGGCGAACAGCCGTCCGTCATCGAGAAACGTCAGGCCTTCGATACCGCCGTTGGCGGGCGCTGCCGTCAGTTCCTCCGGCGCCGGAATCCGCTCGGGCACCAGTTGGCCGGGCAGATAACGGAGCAGGCGATGGTCGCGCTCGAAGGCGACGATGATTTCTCCCGCAGGTCCGACCGCCAAGGCTTCGGCGTCGCGCTCGGTGTTGGAGCGGAGGGAGTGCCCGTCCTCGCCCGCGAGCGAGCCGAGATCGGCATCCGCGATGCCCGCAAGATCGTCGTCGGGGTCGTAGACGATTTCCGCACTAAGCCGAAGGCCGCGGTCGGAAACCGCGATCAAGCGTGAACCGTCGACGGCGACGGCAAGGCCGGAAAAGCCGCCGAAGCGGGAATCGGGCGATTTAAGCACTACACCGCCCCGGTAACGAAGCTTACCTGTCGTCGCTTGCGCCGGGTCCTGCTCGTTCAGGGACACCGGCTCGGCGTGCACCTCGATCGCCACCGCCCAGGCCGGCACGGCGGCGAGGAGGGCGTCGGCGACCAGGAACGAATAAACGAAGGCGCGAAGCATGGCACGGGATTATCCTCGGATGGACGAGTCGCGCCGACGCAACTCTTGTGCGGCAAAAAAGAGAACTAAGCCGCCGATGCACATCCCGCAGGCTTGAAAACGCGCTTGGTCGAGGGCGGATGTTTGGCCAATCGCTCGGCCGGCCGTATCGGGCGGCTCACGAGCCCGCCACCGCAGTTAGGGCAGCGTCCGCCGAGCTTCGTTTCGGCGCACGTCCGGCAGAACGTGCATTCGTAGGAGCAGATGAGCGCCTCGGTCGAGTCAGGCGGTAGATCCTTGTCGCAACACTCGCAATTGGGCCTCAATTCAAGCATGGCGATCTCCCTTGCTTTCTCAATGGGTCGTCATTCGGGCGCGCGGCCCACTTGTCTTGGTGCCGGCGCGGCGCAGGTCGGAGGCCGTTTCCTCATCGAACAGATCGGCGAGCGCCTGCATCATGGTGCCGCCCAGTTCCTCGGCATCCAGCAGGGTCACCGCGCGGCGATAATAGCGCGTCACGTCGTGGCCGATGCCGATGGCAATCAACTCGACCGACGAGCGAGTTTCGATCCAATGGATGACTTCGCGCAGATGCCGCTCCAGGTAATTGCCGGGATTGGCCGAAAGGGTCGCGTCGTCGACCGGCGCACCGTCGGAGATCACCATCAGGATCCGCCGCTGCTCCGATCGCGCCATCAGGCGGGAATGGGCCCACAGCAGCGCCTCGCCGTCGATGTTCTCCTTGAGCAGGCCTTCGCGCAGCATCAGCCCGAGTTGCGGGCGCGCCCGACGCCAGGGCGCATCGGCCGACTTATAGACGATGTGACGGAGATCGTTGAGGCGGCCGGGGTTCTTCGGCTTGCCGCGCGCGACCCAGCTTTCGCGCGACTGGCCGCCCTTCCAGGCGCGCGTGGTGAAACCGAGAATCTCGACTTTGACGCCGCAACGCTCCAACGTTCGCGCGAGGATGTCGGCGCTAATGGCGGCGATCGTGATCGGCCGGCCGCGCATCGAGCCCGAATTGTCGATCAGGAGCGAAACCACGGTGTCGCGAAAATCGGTGTCACGCTCGCGCTTGAAACTCAAGGGGTGCACCGGATCGATCACCACGCGCGCGAGTCGCCCGGAATCGAGCAACCCTTCCTCCAAGTCGAATTCCCAGCTGCGGGTCTGCTTCGCCATCAGGCGACGTTGCAGGCGGTTGGCGAGCTTGGCGACAATGCCCTGAAGGTGCGAAAGCTGCTGGTCGAGCTGATGGCGGAGCCTGGCCAGTTCGCCCGGATCGCACAAGCTCACCGCATCGACCACTTCGTCGTGGGCGGTGGTGAAGGCTTTGTAGGCCGACGCTTGCGGCGCGTTCGAGGGCCAGCGCGTCTCGCGCGAGGACGGTCCCGCTGGCTCCTCGTCGCCCTGGCCGGGCAGCGCGTCCTCTTCCAGCCCGCTGGCGGCGGCCTCGGTGGCGGCCTCGCTTTCGCTTTCGCCGGTGTCGCTGGCCATCGAGCCCTCGGATTCGCGGGATTCGCTCGTGGAGTCGGGTTCGGATTCACCTTCGCTGGTCTCGGCTTGGTCGTCGTTGTCTTCGTCTTCGTCGGCCCCGGAATCCTGGTCCTTGAGCAGTTTGAGAGCGCGCAACAGGTCGAGGGCGGCGGCGGCAAACGCGCCCTGATCGCCGGCCGTGCGCGCGAGTCGCGTCATTTCCGCTCCGGCGCGGGATTCGAGCCAGCCGCGCCATTCCTCGGCCATGGCGCGGGCGATCTCCGGCAGCGGCTGGCCGCTCAGGCGCTCGCGCGCGATCAGTGCGACGGCGTCGGCAAGCATGGTTTCGTGGCGCTCGGTCACGCCGCCGTAGCCGCGTGCGCGGCAGCGTTCTTCGAAATGACGGGCGAGGTTGCGGCGTATGCCGGAAAAGTCGCGCCCGCCCACCACCTCGCAGCGGACCTGCTCGACCGCGTCGAACACGTCGCGAGCATCGCGGTTCTGGGGCTGGCGGCGGCGATGCAGGGTGTCGTCGTGGTAGCGGACGCGGACCGCGAGCGAATCCGCCACACCGCGCATCCGCTCGAACGCCGCCTCATCCACGCGGCCCTGCGGCGCCGGCAGGCGCGCGCCGTCGGCGGCGACTCCGGCCGCTCCCTGGACGTAGGTAACGGTCAGGTCCTTGCGGTCGGCCACCGCCTTGAATGCGGCCGCCGTCACCCGCTTCGCCAGATCGCCCGGATCTTCGGCGCCGGCCATCGGAGGATCAGGCCGGGCCTACGCGCTTGGCGGCGGATTCCGGAAGTTCCTCGCCGAAGCAGCGCTGGTAATACTCGGCCACCACCGGGCGTTCGAGTTCGTCGCATTTGTTGAGGAACGTGACCCGAAAGGCGTAAGCCCGATCTTTGAAGATAAGCGCGTTCTCGGCCCAGGTGATGACCGTGCGCGGCGACATGACGGTCGAGATATCGCCGCCCATGAACCCGGCGCGGGTGAGATCAGCGAGCTGGACCATGCGCGAGATTTCCTCGCGGCCCTCCTTGGTCTTGGCGTAAGAGGGTGCCTTGGCGAGCACGATCTCCACCTCCGCGTCGTGCGGCAGGTAGTTGAGAGTGGCGACAATGTTCCAGCGATCCATCTGCCCTTGGTTGATCTGCTGGGTGCCGTGATAGAGGCCGGTGGTGTCGCCGAGCCCGATGGTGTTGGTGGTGCTGAAGAGCCGGAAGTACGGGTGCGGGCGAATCACCTTATTCTGATCAAGCAACGTCAGTTTGCCCTCGACTTCGAGCACGCGCTGAATCACGAACATGACGTCGGGGCGGCCGGCATCGTATTCGTCGAACACCAACGCGGTTGGGTTGCTGAGCGCCCAAGGCAGGATGCCCTCGCGGAACTCGGTTACCTGCTGGCCGTCGCGCAGCACGATGGCGTCCTTGCCGATTAGGTCGATGCGGCTGATATGGCTGTCGAGGTTGACGCGCACGCACGGCCAGTTGAGGCGTGCCGCCACCTGCTCGATGTGGGTCGATTTGCCGGTGCCATGGTAGCCCTGGATCATGACACGCCGGTTGAAGGCAAACCCGGCGAGAATCGCCATGGTCGTATCGCGATCGAACCGATAGGCCTCGTCGAGATCGGGCACATGATCCTCGCGCGTGGAAAAGGCCGGCACTTCCATGTCGGTGTCGATACCGAACACTTGGCGCACCGACAACTTGATATCGGGCGCTTGCAGGCTGCGGGCGGGCGCGGAGTCGGCGGCGGGCGTGGGCATGAGTGCTTTTCCGGTTGGGGTTGCGGGCGACAGGCGGCGAAACTTGGGCGTCAGGCGGTCAGACCGTCAGACCGTCCATCAGGACCTTATAGGCGTGGTTGATCTCGCGGATCCTGTCGGCTGACGCCTCATCATTGCGGGCGACGTCGGGGTGATGGCGCTTGGCCAGTTCCTTGTAGCGGGTCTTGAGCGCGCTTTTCGTCAACGGAGGCTTCAGACCCAGCACGGCCATCGCCTTATCGGTTTCGGTTTCGACCCCGCCGCGGCGGCGGTAGGGCGGCGCGGCATCGGCTTCGGCGAATTCGGGGCCGAATGCATGCATACGGATCGCTTCGCGCAGCATGTCCTCGCTCGGCCCGTTGCCGGTACCCCAGCGCCAAGACGGGCGTTGCCAAACCGTGTCGTGGCGCAGATCGGCCTCGACCTCCGCCTCGCTCATGCCGGCATAGTAGTTCCAGGACATGTTGTAGGCCTTGACGTGGTCAAGGCAGAACCAGTGGTAAACGGCGAGGTTTTCGCGGGACTTGGGCGCGCGGAATTTGCCCTCTTCGGAGCAGCCCGGCCAGGAACAAGGGCGCGCGTGGCCAGCGTTCCGTGCGGGGTGCAGCGCGCGGCCCTTGGCATCCGTTTTCCCTCGGGTTTGCTTCGACTGGAGCATCGGGTAAATATGGCTCCCGGGCCCCCGCGAGGCAAGCGCCGAAGGCGCACGCGCGGCCCCGGCGGAAATCGGCGCCATCTTCACATGATTTCCGAGGAGCAAAAATGCGGGTTCGCGACGCGATCGAACGTAATTTGCGGGAATCACTTGATCCGGTGCGTCTGGAGATCGAGGACGAATCGCATCGCCATGCCGGGCACGCCGGCGCGCGACCCGAGGGCGAGACCCATTTCCGCCTGACGGTGGTTGCCGATGCCTTCGCCGGCAAATCCCGCGTCGAGCGCCAGCGTATGGTCTACGCGGCGCTCAAGGAGCTTATGGCAACCCGCATCCACGCGCTCTCGCTTGCCACGCTGACGCCGGCCGAAGACCGGTAAGGAATCAGTCACCGGTGTAGAACGCCGGCCAGCGCCGTTTGACCACCGGACTCGAGGTCGCGAAAGCCTGGCAAGTTTCGAGAAGCGGCGGGCGGGTTTTCCCGTCGGTTCCGGCGTGGCTCAGTTTTTCGCGCGCGGCGTTGACAGTATGGATTGTTGCCGTCAGCAGCGGCCCTACCAGCAGGTCGGTCAGATGGGTACAGCCTTTGACTCCCCCAACGCGCTCGCGCACTGCTTCGCGCCAGCCGCGCCCCATGCGCAGGCCCTTGAGCGACGCATAGGCGGATGCGGCAGCGGGGCATACGGCGAAGGGCGTGAGATCGCTCACCGTTTCGATATCCATCATGGTTAGCGAGTCATCGACCGTGAGGCGTATGAACATGCCGTGCAGCGGCTCGCCCGCGCTGATGACGCCACGGTCGATGTTGTCGAACGCATACGTCTTGGTGTCGGTCAAACCTGCTTCGATGTCCCACAAACCGTCGTCGCGCTTGTAGCCGCGGCAGACGATCTCGCGCGTGTGCAGGTGCTGGCGGCGAACCGGTTTCGAGAGCGGCATAAGACTGGTACGCTTACGCCCCGTAGCGGTCGCCGAAGACAAAAGCCTCGGTTTCGCGGATGTCTTCCTCGAGCCCCGCCTTAGCCGCGGCGTAAAGGTCGCGGATCGAGACCATTGCCACACAACGGCCGTCCTCGACCACGGGCAGGTGGCGATAGTTGCGCGAAGTCATCAGTTCGAGGGCGTCCATCGCTCCGTCATCGGGTGCCAGAGTGTCGGGATTGGCGGTCATGATCGCGCCGCACGTGGTCTTGACCGGATCGAGCCCCTTGGCCAGCACTCGCTGGACCAAGTCGCGTTCGGTCAGAATGCCGATCAGTTTGCCGATATCGTTCACCACGATCATGGCGGCGACATGGATTTCGGTCATCAGCTTGGCGCACTCGAGGATCGACGTGCTCTCCTTGACCGTACGGATATTCCGGCGCGGGACCACATCGGGAATGATCTTGAGCTGCATGGCGACGTCCTCCCTTGGCCGTGTGCGCGTACCCTTGTCGTTCTCGGGTCCGACAGGTTCACACGCGAATATCCATCATAATACGCAAATATACATTCCTGGAAAGGTCGGCCTGGGTATGCGGCGATTTTCCTTCGAAACGCGGCTCGGTACCGGTTATTGGGTCCGGACCCTAGAGCGATTCCGGTCGCCGGGCGGCGTCACTCGGATTAGGGTGATTTGGTGGCGCTGGCGCCGGACGATCTCGAAGCGAAAGCCATGGAAGATGAACGCCTGGCCGACCTCGGGGATACGCCGGGACTCATGCAACACCAGTCCCGCGAGCGTCGTCGCCGCCTCATCGGGCAGGTTCCAGTTCAACTCGCGGTCGAGATCGCGGATGGTCACGGACCCTTGGATCAGGTAGCTGCCGTCCGCCTGCGGGCGCACGCCGGGCAGCGGCTCGGCTGATCCGGCGGTATCGCGGGCTTCGGGCATATCGCCGACGATCTCGGCGAGAATGTCGGCGAGCGTGACGATGCCCATCAGACTGCCGTATTCGTCCACCACCACCGCGAACTGCTCGCGCCGCTCGCGGAACGCGCGCAACTGATCGAGCAAGGGCGTCGTTTCCGGAACAAACCAGGGCTTGGTCGCGATCTGGGCGATGTTCACTTTGCGTGCGTCGCCGCCGGCGTCGCGCACGGCGCGGAAAATGTCCTTGGTGTGCAGTACACCGACGATGTTGTCAGGATTCTCGCGCCAAAGGGGAAAGCGGGAATGCGGGCTTGCCAGGACCTTCTCGAAAATCGCCTCGGCCGGCTCGTCGGCATCGAAGGCGACAACGTGGCTGCGGTGGATCATCGCTTCGCCGAGTTGGAGCTCGGACAAATCGAGCACGCCGTGGAGCATGGCGCGCTCGTGGCGGACGGCCTTGATATCCTCGCCCGCGTGCAATTCGATTGCGCCACGCAGTTCCTCGACCGACGCAGCGAAACCGTCCTCAGCCTTGAAATCGACATTGAACAGTAACAAGCCGCGTCGAATCACGGTGTTGAGAACATGGGTGACGGGCTCCAGCACAAACACCACCGGTACCACCAGCGGCGCGAGCGCGCGCGCGGCGCGATCGGCGTTGCGGAAAGCATAGGTCTTGGGAAGAATTTCACCGAAGATGACGACCAGGGCGGTCATGGCGACAGTGGCGTAGGCGACGCCGACCTCGCCGAACATTGCGACCAGTGCGCCGGTTGCCAGTGCCGACGCGAGAATATTGACAATGTTATTGCCGACAAGGAGTGCGCCGAGCAGCCGCTCGCGATGCTGGCGGAGTTCGTTGACCATCGCCGCGCGCTTGTCGCCGGTGGTGGCAAGTTGGTGCATGAGCGGCCGCGAGGCGGCGGTCAATGCCGTTTCCGCGCCGGAAAAAAAGGCGGATGCGATCAGCAGAAAAAAAATGGCGATCAGGGTCATGGGATTACCTCATCGATCAGGAAAAAGCCCAGCGCACACGCGGGATCGCGGTTCAGCCGCCGAGGCGGTCCGCGAGAAACCGGCCGAGTTCGGCTTCGTCGACGTCGTGGGAAACAAAGGCCCGACCGATACCGCGCGCGAGAATGAACGTGAGCTTGCCGCCAGCGACCTTCTTGTCGCGGCCCATATGGGCCATCAGCCGGGCTGCGGTCCAGCCATCTTTACGTCCATAATCGCCGAGCCGGTCGAGGGCGGCCGGCAGGCCGACCTCGTCGAGATGGCGTCGGACATGCGCCGCGTCCTCGGCTGGGCAGAGACCGAGCCGCGCGGAGAAATCGAACGCAAGCGCGAGGCCGACGGCGACGGCCTCGCCATGAATCAGCGCCGGGCCGAAGCCGGTTTCCGCTTCCAGGGCGTGGCCGAAGGTGTGACCGAGATTGAGGAGCGCGCGCTCGCCCTTTTCCCTTTCATCTGCGGCGACGATGGCCGCCTTGGCGGCGCAGCTGACACGCACGGCGTGGCGACGAAGCGCGCGATCGCCCGCGATCAGGGCCCGGCCGTTCGCCTCCAGCCACGCGAAGAAGCCGGCGTCGTTGATTAAGCCGTATTTGACAATTTCGGCATAACCGGCGAGCAGTTCGCGCGGAGGGAGAGTGTCGAGCACACCCATGTCCGCCAGCACCAGACGCGGTTGATGGAAGGAGCCGACCAGGTTCTTGCCCTGGCGGGTGTTGATGCCGGTCTTGCCGCCGACCGCGCTGTCGACCTGGGCCAGCAGCGTGGTCGGCACTTGAACAAAATCGATCCCGCGCAACAAGATTGCCGCGGCGAAGCCGGTCAGATCCCCGATCACGCCGCCGCCGAGGGCGACCAGCACGGTCGAGCGCTCGATGCCGAGAGCGAGAATATTTTCGCTCAGATTTTCGAGTTCGCAAAAGCTCTTGGTCGATTCGCCGGGTGGCAGGATGATGGGTTCACTCGCGATTCCGGCGCGTTCGAGCCCGGCGCGGAATGGATCAAGATGCTTGGCCGCCACGTTGGTGTCGGTGACGATCACGACCTGGGGCAGCTTAAGGAGCGGCCGGAGATGGCGTCCAGCGTCGGCGATCAGCCCCTCGCCGATGACAATGTCGTAGGCGCGCGCGCCGAGCCCGACGGTCAGGCGCTCCTCGCCAGCGGCATCGGCGGCGCGAACCGGCGCGGTCATGGCACCCTCTTTTCGGCCCGCTCGTGCAGGCCGGCGAGAATCCGGTCTATCATCCGCTCGATGTTCTCGTCGGTGGTGTCGACAGTCATGTCGGCTTCGGCATAAACCGGATAGCGTTCGGCCATCAGGCGTTCCAAGGTCGCGCGCGGATCGCCATGAGCGAGCAGGGGACGCCCGCCCCGGCGCGCGGTGCGCCGGACCAGCAGGTCAAGATCGGCGCGGAGCCAGATCGAGATCGCGCGCTCGCGGATGCGTTCGCGGGTGCGCGAGTTCATAAACGCGCCGCCGCCAGTGGCGAGCACCTGGGGTCCCGATTCGAGCAGGCGGGCGATGACCCGTTCCTCACCGTCGCGGAAGGCCGGTTCGCCGTAGAGGCGGAAAATGTCCTCGATCGAGCAGCCGGCGGCGCGCTCGATCTCCTCGTCGGCGTCGACGAAAGGCAGGTCGAGAATCTTGGCTAGCCGGCGGCCGACGCTTGACTTGCCCGCACCCATGAGTCCGACCAGGACCACGGATTTGCCCGATGTCAGGGGTAGAGCGCGGCCGGTCGAGGCGGAGGAGGCGGTCGAGGTCATGAGATTCGAAAGGTCCATAGCCGGCGACGAGGCGTTGAAAGCCGGGGGCGCGGCCGATAAACTGCCCGAAATTCGCCGCGTTTCCAGCTTAACATACCGGCGGGCGGACAACCAAGGCGCCCTCCCCAAACCGCGAGGCTTTCCCGCCCGCGAAGGAAATTCATGAAAGGGCTCTCGATCGTCGTTTTGTCGGTGTTGATCCTGGTGCTGGTGGGCGGTGGAGTTTTTCTGGCAACCTGGGAAATTCCGGCGCCGAAGGCCAAGGTCGAGAAAGTCATCCCCGATGAACGCTTTCCGCGTTAACGCAAATTTCCGACGCGCGCGGCCGGGCCACCTCGTCGCGGTGCTCGCGCTCATGTCGCTCGCGTCCGCATTCTCCGTCGGCGCGCAGGAGGGGCCTGTGCGCCTGATTCCCCCGTCGGCGACCGGATCGCCGCCGCCGTCCGTACCGGCCCCGGCTGGGGCGGACGGCGGCGGCGAGCGCGTCCAGCCGCCCGCGGCCTTGGTCGGGCCCGAAGTGCAGGTCGATAAGCTCACCAGCCTCAATTTCGACAGCGCCGGCACGCTGGCCGACGCCGACGGCGGTCTCGGCGCGCAGATGTGGAAAGGTACCCCCAGATCGTTGGTCGACTCCTTGCTGCCGAAGCTTCCGGTCAACGTGGTTTCGCCGGCGATGCGCGGCCTGATGCGACGGCTGTTGTTGACGCCGGCGGCGGCGCCGGAAGGGCCGACGGAAGGCGGGAGCCTGATCGTCGAACGTACGCGACTTCTCGCCGCCATGGGCGACCAAGCGGGGGTGACGGCGTTGTTGGAAGCGATACCGGGTCGCGCCAACAATCCCGCTCTTCTCCGGCTGGAAACCGACGTACGCTTTCTCGGCAACGATAATGCGCGCGCGTGCGCAACCGCCGCCGGCCAAGTGCGCGAGGGGCGCGATTCTTACTGGCTCAAGGCATTCGCCTTCTGCCAAGCGCTGGCAGGCGAGGTGGGCAAGGCTCAGCTTGCGTCCGCGCTGCTCCGAGAAATGGGCGAGGAAGACGCCGTCTTCACCCAGATCATGGACCGCTTTGCCGGTGCGGCGCCTACGCCGCTCGCGTCGCTACGCAACCCGACACCGTTGCACATCGCCATGGCGCGTGCCGCCAACGTGCAATTGCCCAAGGATGTTCTCAGCGTCACCAGTCCGGGGGTGCTCAGGACCATTTCCATCAGCCCCAACGCGCCCATCGACGTGCGGCTCGATGCCGCCGAGCGCGCGGAAACGGCGGGCGCGCTGCCAACCGAGGCGCTCCGCCAGCTCTACATGGGTGTCTCCTTCACCGAACAAGACCTCGCCAATCCGCTGAGCAAGGCCGAAGCCGAGAGCGGTCCCTTGAGCCGGGCACTGCTCTACCGCACCGCCATGATCCAAACCGTGCCGGCGGCGCAGGCCGAACCGGTGACCAAGGCGCTGGCGCTCGCCCGGCGCGGCGGGCGCTATCCGTCGGCGGTGCGCGTATTCATGCCGGTGCTGAAGCGGATTCCGGCGTCGGCCGACCTGCTGTGGCTCGCGCCCGAAGCTGCGCGCGCGTCGCTGTTCGCGGGCGACGCCGAGGCCGCACGCGGCTGGTTCGCCGTCCTGCGCGGTGCGTCCCACGTCGACAAGGATGCGGCGAGCGCGTTGGCGTCGCTTGTTCCGCTCGCCAAGCTCGCAGGCTCGGTCGAGGGACAGGGGTTCCAGGCGGCCGATCTCGCCAAGTGGTGGGAAACGGCCAAGGGCCGCGATAATGCCCGCGTTCTTGCGGAAATGTTCTTTAGTCTCTACGACCTGATGGTCGAGCCGGTGCCGCCCGCGACTTGGGACCTGCTGTTGCAGACGGCCGAGCGCACGCCCGTGCCGGTGGCGAGCCCGGCGTTGTGGGCACGGCTGGAATCGGCGGCGCGCGAACGCCGGATCGGCGAAACCGTGCTGCTCGCCCTGTTGGCGCTAGGCGAAGGCGGGCCGGCGCAGGCCGGTCCTTTCACGCTCACCCGCACGCTACGGGCGCTGGATACCGCCGGGTTCAAAGCCGAGGCGCGCGCGCTCGCCCTCGAGGCGGCAGTGGCGCTCGGCCTGTGACCCGCCTTCGCCGAGGTTCCGGCGGAGAGGCCCGCCGGACCACATTCGGACGTGAAGGCGAATCCCGGCATCTGGAAACGTTTCTCGAAATGCTCGCGGCCGAGCGTGGCGCGGCCGCCAACACTATCGACTCCTACCGCCGCGATCTTTCGGATTTTGCCGCCTTCGCCGCCAAGCGCGGGAACAAGGCCGAGGATGCCGACGCGCGGCTTTTGCGCGATTATCTCGCCCGCTTGGCGCAAACGGGCATGAGCGCAGCCACGTCGGCGCGCCGCTTGTCGGCGCTGCGCCGATTCTTTCGCTTTCTCCATGGCGAGAGGCTGCGCGGCGACGACCCGACCGCGGCCCTGGAAGGCCCACGTGCGTCGCGGCCGTTGCCCAAGTACCTGAGCGAAGTAGAGGTCGACAAGTTGCTGGACGCCGCCCGCGCGCGGGGAGGAGCGGAGGGAATCCGGTTGGTTGCCCTGCTTGAGGTGTTGTACGCGACGGGCTTGCGCGTTTCCGAACTGGTCGCATTGCCGCTCTCGGCACTGCCGCGCGCGGGCCGCATGCTGATCGTACGCGGCAAGGGCGGCAAAGAACGTATGGTGCCGTTAAGCGACCCCGCCGAGGCCGCGCTCGGGGACTGGAAAAAAGTGCGCGAGCAGTTTCTTCCGGGGCGCACGGTCAAGGGTCGGCGGGGCGAGCGCGAGAGCCCATGGCTGTTTCCGTCGCGCGGCAAGGGGGGGCATCTGACCCGCGCGCGGTTCCAGCAGCTGCTCAAGGAATTGGCGGTCGAGGCCGGCGTCGCCCCCCGACGGGTATCCCCGCACGTTCTCCGGCATTCGTTTGCCAGTCACATGCTCGCGCGCGGGGCGGATTTGCGCGCGCTTCAGCAAATGCTTGGGCACGCGGACATCGCCACGACCCAGATTTACACCCACGTGCTGGAGGATCGCCTCAAGGCGTTGGTGGCGGCAAGCCATCCGCTCGCGCGCAAGCGCGGATAGTCGAGGGCACGCAAGGATCCGGAGCGGCCCTTAAGCGTTGTTATCACGGCTGGCACGGATTTCTTTATAGAGATCGAAAACCATCAAAGCGACGACGATCAGGATGATGGTGACCAGCGGGGGGGCCTTGACCCAGGCCGCCATGAAACCGAGAAATGCGATCATCAGGATCGCGCCGATGATGCCGGAGATCAGGAGAGTCATGGGGTTCTGCCTTTCTTCGGTTTTGCGGATTTCGACTTCGTGCCCGGGCGCTTGCCCGACAGCGTCGCGGCGAGCCAACGGGCGGTTCTGAGCAGCCGGGCGTCGTTACCGCGTCGGCCGACGAGTTGGACGCCGACCGGCAGTCCGTTCGGACCGGTGAGCAGCGGCAAGGTCACGGCGGGCAAGCCGAGATAAGTCCAAATCGTGCAGAAAACCGGGCTGCCGGTTGCGTCCAGGCCGACCGGCGCCTCGCCGGTGGTCGCAGGCGTCAAAATGGCGTCGTATTCGTCGAATACGGCGTCGACCGTGGCGTTGATCGGCTCGATCATGTCGACCGCCCGGCGGTAGTCGAATGCCAGGTGCTTGCGCCCGCGCTCGAGCAGTTCCCGCATCTGCCGGCTTAATTTATCGCGCGCTTTCTCGTATTCGCGGTGCAGATTGCGGGCCATTTCCACGTCCATGACGATCTGGTGCATGGCGACGATTTCCCGCGCGATCATAGGCAACTCCACCTCACCCGTAGCGTCGCCGAGCGCGTTCACCAGTTCGGCGAAGGCGGCATGCGTCGTCGGCTCGGCTTGGTTCCAGACCGGCGTCTTGACGAACGCGAAGCGGGGAGGGAGCGGCGGGTTTTCCGCGGCCGTCTGCGCGAGCGGTGGGATCGCGACCGAACGGGTGTCGGGATCGTCTTCGTCGTGGCCGGCCATGATCTCGGCCAGCAGCGCCGCGTCCTCGATCGTGCGAGCAAAGGTGCCAACGTGATCGAGGGTACGGGAAAGGAGGAACGCGCCGGTGCGCGGGATCAACCCATGTGTCGGCTTGAAGCCGACCACGCCGCAATAGGACGCCGGCCGGATCACCGAGCCGTTGGTCTGCGTGCCGATCGCGCCCGGCACCATTATTGCGGCGACGGCCGCCGCCGATCCGCTCGAGGAGCCGCCGGGGGTGCGCTTGGGATCGTGCGGATTGCGGGTCTTGCCGGGAAAGAAATAGGCGAACTCGGTGGTCACGGTCTTGCCCAGGATCACCGCGCCGGCCGCGCGCAAGCTGGCCACGCAGGCGGCGTCGCGTCGCGGCGCGTGACCGGCGTAGATGGGCGAGCCGTACTCGGTCGGATAGTCGGCGGTGTCGAACAGGTCCTTGATTCCGACCGGAATGCCGTGGAGCCGACCGACGGCTTGTCCCCGGGAGCGGCGGGAATCGAGCTCTTCCGCCTGGCGCATGGCGTGTTCGGGATCGAGGCACCGCCAGGCCTGGACGTCCTTGTCGACCGCCGCGATGCGATCGAGACAGGATCGCACCAGTTCGGCGGACTTCAGGCGCCCCTCGCGAATCTCGAGCGCGGCCTGCGCCAGCGACAGCTCGTGCGGGTTCATCGCCGGAACGGGGTCCTCACTTCGGCGTGTAGAGATAATCCGGCAGCCAGAGCACGATCTGCGGGAAGATGTAGATCAGGACCATGCTCAGGAAGACCATGAACACGAAAGGCAACGAACCGTTGAAGATGTCGGTCAGTTTCACATGCGGTGGTGCTACGCCCTTGAGGTAGAATGCCGCCATCGCCATCGGCGGCGTGTTGAACGACGTCTGGAGGTTAAGCGCGACCAGGATGCCGAAGAAGATCGGATCGATGTCGAAATGCTTCAACAGGGGCAGGAAGATCGGCACGAAGATGATGATGATTTCCGTCCACTCCAGCGGCCAGCCGAGCAGAAAGATGATGATCTGGGCGAGAATCAGGAACTGGACCGGGGTCATATCGAGACCGAGAATGAAACTCTCGATCACGTGATGCCCGCCTAGCACCGAGAACACGGCGGAAAACGTCCACGACCCGATGAACAGATAGCAGATCATCGCCGTCGAACGCGTCGTCAGATAGACCGATTCCTTCAGCATCTGGAAATTGAACGAGCGGTATCCGGCGGCGAGCGCTATGCTGGCCAGCGCGCCGCCCGCCGCCGCTTCGGAGGGCGTCGCCAGTCCGAACAGGATCGCGCCGAGCACCGACAAGATCAGGATCGCGAGCGGGAAAAAGGATGTCAAAAGTTCCAAAAATATTTGCGTCACGGACGCTTGGGTTTCCGACGGAGGCAGCTTGGGGCATAGCGCCGGATTGAGAACGGCGCGGACGATGATATACAGGATATAAAATGCGGCGAGCATGAATCCGGGAAAGAACGCGCCCGCGTAGAGCTTAACCGCCGAAACGCCGGCCATGGCGGCGTACACGATCAGCAAAATACTGGGTGGAATCAGGATGCCGAGACAGCCGCCCGCGCACACCACGCCGGCGGCGAGCTTGGTGTTGTAGCCGGCGCGCAGCATCGCCGGAAACGCGAGCAGCCCCATCAACGTCACGACCGCGCCGACGATGCCGGTTGCGGTCGCGAACAAGGCGCAGGTCACCATGGTGGCGACGGCGAGGGAACCCGGAATGTTCCTGGCCGCGATCTGCAATGCGTGGAACAGGCGATCGAGGATGTTTGCTCGCTCGACGATATAACCCATGAGCAGGAACAGCGGCACCGCCGTCAGCACGTCGTTGGACGTGACCTCGAAGGTCTTTTGCACCAACAAGGTGAAGATCCGGTTCTGGGCGAATTCCTGGGCGGGTACGAAGAAGGCATAGAAGCCGAATCCGACGCCCATGGCCATCAGCGAGAATGCGATCGGGAAGCCCAAAACGATGACGAAAATGAACAGAAACAGCATCAACATGCCGACCTGAGGATCGGTCATCGTTAGGCTCCCTTCCGGCCGGGCGACGCCGCCTCGCCGTGTTCCTTGAGGTATTGCTGCTCGCGCAGGATAATGCTTTCCATTTCCTCGACGTCATGCAGCCGCTGCGGCCAGCCGTTCTGGCGGATGCAAATAATGCAGCGGATGATCTCGGCGATCCCTTGCAGCAGCAGGAACACGCCGGTGAGTGGGATCAAGGTCTTCAAGGGAAAGACCGGCACGCCGGCCGGGCTGAAGATGCTGACTTCGCGGAACCGGATCGACATTTCCGCGTAATTCCAGCCGGAATAAATGAACGCCGCGACCGCCGGCAAGAAGAACAAGATATACAGCGAAAGGTCCATAAGCGCCTGCACGCGCGGCGGCCACAGCCGGTAGAGCATGTCGGCGCGGACGTGGCCGTTGCGCGACAGCGTGTAGGCGCCGGCCATCAGGAACATGGCGCCATAGGCGATGTAGCTGACGTCGAACGCCCAGGTGGTCGGCGCGTTCAGGACATAGCGCACAAACACTTCGTAGCCGACGCCGAAGGTGAGCAGCAGGAGCAGCCAGGCGAATGCCTTGCCGACCCAGGTGCTAAGGGAATCGATAAAGAAAAGAAATTTGGTCATGTCTGCCCGAACGGTGGCTTAGGTCGCCCTTATCCTATGCACGGGGCTCTTCGCAGGTCGGGCGGCGCAAGCCTGCGCCGCCCTTCCCGTGAACAAGCCGATGACGTTACGTGACGAGGACCGGTTACAGCGCCAGCTTGCCGAAGTGATGCTCGTAGGCGCCGCGGTAGTCGGTGGCGTTGAACATGTTGTAGTACACCACTCGCTTGGTCCACGCCTTCTGCGACTCCATGACCTTCTTCATGAACGGGTCCTTTTCGAGGACGGCGATCAGACCATCCCAGGCCTTGATCTGGGCGTCGAACACGTCCTTGGGCGTGCGCAGCACGTTGACTTTGTCCTTTTCGCGTAGTTCGACCAGATCCTTCGAATAGTAGTCCATACCCTTCCACTCGTTGGCGGAAGAAATGGCTTCGGCGCCGTACTGCAGGATCGCTTGATGTTCCTTCGGCAGGGCGTTGTACTTGGTCCTGTTGAACATGAGTTCGAAGTACTCGGTCGCCTGATGGTGGCTGCCCATCATGTAGTTCTTAGCGACGTCCTGGGCGCCGAAGCGGCGGTCCGAGGTCGGGTTGTTGAACTCGAACGCGTCGATCACGCCCTTTTCCATGGCCGGCACGATTTCACCGCCCGGAAGCTGCGCGACCGCCAGGCCCATGGCCTGCATCAGATCGGCGGCGAGGCCGACGGTGCGGTACTTGAGGCCCTTCATGTCGGCCATGCTTTTCACCGGCTTCTTGAACCAGCCGAGCGGCTGCGTCGGCATCGGCATGGCGAAGAAGCTCTTGATGTTGACCTTCATGATCTGGGTCTGGAGCTCGTCGAACAGCTCCTTGCCGCCGCCGTTGTGGATCCAGCCGAGGCCTTCGTTGGCGTTGAAGCCGAACACAGGGCCGGTGCCGAACAGCGAGGCGGCCTTGTGCTTGCCGTACCAGTAGACCGTCACGGTGTGAGCCGCGTCGATCTGGCCGCCATGGACGCCGTCGAACACCTGGAAGGGATGCACGACCGAGCCGCCGACCAGATAGTCGATCTTGAGCCGGCCGCCGCCCATCTCGTTGACGCGCTTGACGTAGTCCTCTGCCATTTCGTTGAACACGTCCTTGGCGCCCCACGAGCCCTGCATCTTGAAAACCGCGGTCTGCGCGCGGCTGACGTTGGGCATCGCGATGGTCGCGGCGGTCGCGCCCGCAGCAACGGCGCCCGCGCGCAGGAACTTGCGGCGAGAATAGTTTTTGTCGATCTTGGTCATATCCATTCCTCCCAGTTGTCGATGGTTGCCCGGAACGGGCAAGGATAGAGCCCTTTGGTGCAGCTTGACGCGCCTTCCGGGCCTTCTGAAACGCCCGCAAAGCGGCGGTCGTTGGGGGCGTACTTTCGGCCATTTGCCACGCCATCGCAAGAGGTTTCGGGCTCTTTGGATGCAATGCAAATGCCGTCGAAGGATTACATCAGCGGGCTCTGATGAAGGGGGATTACACAACCCGGTCCGTGGGTTCGCGCCCGGCGACGATGGCGTCCATGTTGTCGAGGGCCTTGAATCCCATCGCGTTGCGGGTTTCCCGGGTGGCGCTGCCGATGTGCGGTAGAAGGAAAGTATTCCAAAGCTCGGCGTAACCGGGATGGAAGCGGGGCTCGTTGTTGAAGACATCGAGCCCGGCGGCGGCGATGTGGCCCGATTTCAGGGCGGCGATCAGGGCTTCGTCGTCGACGACGGCGCCGCGCGCGGTGTTGATCACGATCGCGCCCTTGGGCAGCAGCGCCAGCCGTTCGGCGTTCACGAGCCCGCGCGTCTCCGGGGTCGCCGGGCAGTGGATGGACAGAAACTGGGCGTGGGGCAGAAGGTCTTCCACGCGCGTATGGTAGACGGCACCTTCTTCCTGCTCGGACGGCAGGCGATGGCGATTAAAATAATGGATTTTCATCTCGAAACCGCGCGCGCGCTTGGCGAAAATCCGCCCGACCCGGCCCATGCCGAGAATGCCGAGGATCTTGCCGGTGACCTGAGTCCCGACCATGAAGGCGGGGCTCCATTCCCGCCACTCGCCCCTCCGCATGATTCGCTCGCCCTCGGCCGCGCGCCGGGCGGCGCCGAGCATCAGCAGCATGGCGATTTCGGCGGTCGCGTCGTTGAGCACGCCGGGGGTGTTGGTGACGATCAGGCCGCGCGCTTTCGCCGCCTTGACGTCGACATGGTCGTAGCCGACCGAGAAATTGGCGATCGCCTTGACCGAGGCGGGCAGGCGCCCGATTACGTCCGCCGAAAAAATTTCCGAATGGCAGGCGAGAATGATCTCGGCACCCTCGGCAAGCCGGACCAATTCGTCGCCGGAATAGACCCGGTCCGAAGGATTGAAGCGCGGCGCGTAATCGCGCGAAAGCCGCGCCTCGACTTCGTCGGGCAACTTGCGGCAGACCAGGACGACGGGCTTGCGGGACATGACGAGGACTCCTCGGAGAAAAACTTCTGCGGCATCCGACCGCGAGATTCCCACCCGTTCGGGGTGGCGCTCGCTCGGCGGGGGTCAGACCCTAATCGCGGGTAGGTCGGGTGACAAGGCAGCGTTAGGCGATCGCGGCTTGCAATGACGCGCCGCGTGCGGCATTTTCCGCGCCGCAAACCAGGAGCAGCCCCCATGAGTTTCACCCTTGTCGAACAATGTCCGGCGCGGCTCAACCGCAGCGAATTGGCGGTGCCGGGATCGAACGCGCGGTTTCTCGAAAAGGCGCCGGCGAGCGCCGCCGACGTGATCTTTCTCGACCTCGAGGACGCGGTCGCCCCCGACGACAAGGAACAGGCGCGCAAGAACATCATCCAGGCGCTCAACGACCTCGACTGGTCGGGGAAAACCTTGTCGATGCGCATCAACGGCCTCGATACGCATTACATGTACCGCGACGTGGTCGACGTGCTGGAAAAGGCACCCGGCAAGCTCGACCTGATCATGATCCCGAAGGTCGGGACCGCCGCCGATGTCTATGCGGTCGACATGTTGGTGACACAGGTTGAGGCCGCGACCAAGGTCAGAAAACGAATCGGTTTCGAGTTGATCATCGAGACCGCGCTTGGCATGCAGAACATCAACGCCATCGCGGCGGCGAGCCGACGCAACGAATCGCTCCATTTCGGCGTCGCCGACTACGCCGCTTCGACCCGCGCGCGCACCGTCAATATCGGCGGGCCCAACGCCGACTACGCCGTGCTGACCGATCCGGACGCGGCCAAGAAACGCGACGTCCATTGGGGCGACATGTGGCATTATCCGATTTCGCGCCTCGTGGTCGCGGCGCGGGCCAACGGGTTGCGTCCGATCGACGGCCCGTTCGGCGATATTCAGGACCTGGACGGTTATGCCGCTCAGGCCAAGCGCGCCGCGGTGCTCGGCTGCGAAGGCAAGTGGGCGATCCACCCGACGCAGATCGATCTCGCCAACACCCTGTTCAGCCCGAGCGAGGCGGAAGTAACCAAAGCACGCCGCGTGATCGAGGCGATGGAGA
>VGZQ01000007.1 GCA_016872535.1 Rhodospirillales bacterium
CGGGGGACAACATCCGGATGGACGTGACGCTGATCTCGCCGATCGCGATGGACGAGGGTTTGCGCTTCGCCATCCGCGAGGGCGGCAAGACTGTCGGCGCCGGCGTCGTCGCCAAAATTATCGAGTAGGCCTAGGGGTATAGCTCAGTTGGTAGAGCGACGGTCTCCAAAACCGTAGGTCGCGGGTTCGAATCCTGCTGCCCCTGCCATCTTTCCGGCGCCGGGCGGTTCGATTCGGCGCCCGGTGGTACAGACAAGCGTAACGGACATGAACAAGCCGAACATCGGTCAGTTTTTTCAGGAGGTGCGTCAGGAAGGCGCCAAGGTCACTTGGCCGACCCGACGCGAAACCGCCATTTCGACCGGCTTGGTGTTTGTGATGGTGATTCTCGCGGCGCTGTTCTTCCTGTCGGTCGACTGGATTCTGTCCCATCTCATGAAGCTGTTGTTCGGGATCGGAGCCTGAGCGTCATGGCCGCGCAGTGGTACGTCATTCACGTCTATTCGGGTTTCGAGAAGAAGGTCGCTCAGTCGATCGCGGAGCAGGCCAAGCAGGCCGGCATGTCCGAGCAGATCCAACAGGTCCTGGTTCCGACCGAGGAAGTGGTGGAAATGCGCCGCGGCTCGAAGATCAATTCCGAGCGCAAGTTCTTTCCCGGCTACGTGCTGGTGAAGATGGAGATGACCGACGAAACCTGGCACCTGGTCAAGAACACGCCGAAAGTCACCGGATTCCTCGGTGGTCGCGGGCGGCCGACGGCGATTTCCGAAACCGAGGCGAGCCGTATCCAGGCCCAGGTCAAGGAAGGCATCGAGCGGCCGCGCCCGTCGATCCGCTTCGAGATCGGCGAACAGGTCCGCGTCTGCGACGGCCCGTTCAATTCCTTCAATGGATTGGTCGAGGACGTGGACGAGGAACGCTCGCGGCTCAAGGTCGCGGTATCGATCTTCGGCCGGCCGACGCCGGTCGAATTGGAATACTCCCAGGTCGAGAAGCTTTGACGTTTTAAGAACCGTTAGGAACGACAATGGCGAAGAAAGTCACGGGCAGCATCAAGCTGCAGGTTCCGGCCGGACAGGCGAATCCCTCGCCGCCGATCGGCCCGGCGCTCGGCCAAGCCGGGCTCAACATCATGGAATTCTGCAAGCAGTTCAACGCGCGCACGCAAAAGATGGAGCCGGGCATGCCGATCCCGGTAGTCATCACCGCCTATTCGGACCGCTCGTTCACGTTCGTGACCAAGACTCCGCCCGCGAGCTATTTCCTGAAGAAGGCGGCCAAGCTGGAGAGCGGATCGAAGACCCCGGGAACCGACACGGTCGGCAAGGTGACTATGGCCCAGGTACGCGAAATCGCGCAGGCGAAGATGGCCGACCTCAATGCCAACGACCTGGACGCGGCCTGCCGCATGATCGCTGGCTCGGCCCGCTCCATGGGCATCGAAGTGAAGGAGTGACGTCATGGCGACGGGCAAGCGATTGACCAAGGCTTACGCCGGCATCAACCGGAACATGTCGTACGATCTCAAGGATGCGGTGCGTCTGATCAAGGGCAATGCCAACGCGAAATTCGACGAAACGATCGAGATGGCGATCAACCTTGGCGTCGATCCGAAACAGTCGGATCAGAACGTGCGCGGTGTCGTCACGCTGCCGCACGGCACCGGCAAGTCGCTGCGCGTTGCGGTTTTCGCCAAGGGCGCCAAGGCCGACGAAGCCAAGGCCGCCGGCGCGGAACTGGTCGGCGGCGACGACCTCGCCGAAGCGATCAACAAGGGCGAAATGAATTTCGACCGCTGCATCGCGACGCCGGACATGATGGGCGTGGTCGGCAAGCTCGGCAAGGTGTTGGGCCCACGCGGCCTGATGCCGAATCCCAAGCTCGGCACCGTGACCATGGATGTCACGAATGCGGTCAAGGCGGCCAAGGCCGGTCAGCTCGAATTCCGCGTCGAAAAGGCGGGTATCGTTCATGCCGGCATCGGCAAGGCGAGCTTTTCCGAGGAAGCGTTGGTTGCCAACGCGGCGGCGTTCATCGACGCGATCGCCAAGGCCAAGCCCTCGGGCGCAAAGGGCACTTATATGAAGAAGGTTTCGCTCAGCTCGACCATGGGGCCGGGCGTGAAGATCAACGTTTCGTCGTTGAACGCCTGAGGCGGTGTTGCGCGCGACAAACCGAGGAAGGATTGAGGATTTTCGAATTCCGCCGGGGGCGCTCAACCGCTCCCGGCGGGGAGGAAGCCGGCGGTAACGCCGGCGACCGACCTGTCCAAGACCGTAGGCGCCGAATGCGAGGGGGCAACCTTCGCCGACGGCTTAAAGGGGCTTCCCGCCTGCCGAGACAGTGCACCACCCGCATTTCCCGGATGCTTCGGGGAGGGCGGATTGATCTGTGGCGCTGGACAGGAATGAGCGGTTTCGGCGACGGCATACCGTCGCCGCCGGGACCAAGTGTCCAACGCCCCTCGCGGATCTTCGGGATGCGCGGGGGAGGGATATGGAGACGACAGTGAACCGAACGGAAAAAGAACAGCTCGTCGCCTCGCTCCATCAGACGCTCGCCGGCGCCAATCTCGTCGTGGTCACCCATTATTCGGGCATGACCGTCAGCGAGATGGGCGATCTCAGAGCCAAGATGCGGGCGGCCGGCGCCGGGCTGCGAGTCACGAAAAACCGGCTCACCCGTCGCGCTCTGGACGGCACCAAGTTCAAGGGCATCGAAGCTCTGTTCACCGGTCCGACGGCGATCGCGTATTCCAAGGACCCGGTGGCGGCGGCCAAGGTGGCCGTGACTTATGCCAAGGGCAACGAGAAGCTCGTCATCGTCGGCGGCGCTCTCGGCGAGGAAAAACTCGCCGCGAACGGCGTCAAGGCGCTGGCGTCGCTGCCGTCGCTCGACGAACTCCGCGGCACGATCATCGGCCTGATTTGCGCGCCGGCGACCAAGATCGCGAGAGTTCTCCAGGCGCCGGCCGGGCAACTCGCCCGTGTCTGCAACGCTTACGCGACCAAGAGCGAAGCGGCGTGAACCGCATCCCCCACAGAACCGTCAACACCCAAGGAGCATACGACCATGGCTAACCTCGATCAGATCGTCGAAGACCTCTCCAAGCTCACCGTGATGGAAGCCGCCCAACTCTCCAAGATGCTGGAAGAGAAATGGGGCGTCAGCGCGGCGGCACCGGTCGCCGTCGCCGCCGCGCCCGGCGCGGCCGCCGCCGCTCCGGTGGAGGAAAAGACCGAATTCACGGTCGTCCTCGTCGATGGCGGCGCGCAGAAGATCAACGTCATCAAGGAAGTCCGCGCCATCACCAATCTCGGCCTCAAGGAAGCCAAGGATCTGGTCGAAGGCGCACCGAAACCGGTGAAGGAAGGCCTCAAGAAAGCCGAGGCCGAAGAACTCAAGAAGAAGCTCGAAGCGGCCGGCGCTAAGGTCGAGCTGAAGTAGACGTCGTTGACGTTCCTATCGGCCGGAGCGCGGCGTCGCTCCGGCCGGCGATACCGCGCATTCGCCCGCAGGGCCGCCGCCTCCGGCCGGGAAAGCGGATGCGTTGCCGAAGCGAGGGGCCGCAAGGCCCCGCATCGCCCGACGGACATTCCGTCGCCCGACCGGATTTAGGCGATCCGGTCGGGCGCGGGAAATGATCGCGTCGGGCTGAATTGACGACACGAGGACCAGGACACATGACCAGTTCGTTCACCGGACGTAAGCGCGTTCGCAAGTACTTCGGCCGCCTGGCAGCGGCCGTGGAGATGCCGAACCTGATCGAGGTGCAGAAAAGCTCCTACGAACAGTTTCTGCAGCGCGACGTCCCGGCCGGACAACGCGCCGAATCCGGTCTGCAAGCCGTGTTCAAGTCCGTGTTCCCGATCAAGGACTTTTCCGAGCGCGGCACCCTCGAATTCGTCAAATACGAGTTCGAAGCGCCCAAGTACGACGTCGAGGAATGCCAGCAGCGCGGCATGACGTTCGCCGCCCCACTCAAGGTGACGCTGCGCCTCGTGGTCTGGGACGTGGACGAGGAAACCAAGTCGCGCTCGATCCGCGACATCAAGGAGCAGGACGTCTACATGGGCGACATGCCCCTGATGACGGCCAACGGTACCTTCGTCATCAACGGCACCGAGCGCGTGATCGTGTCCCAGATGCATCGCAGCCCGGGCGTGTTTTTCGATCACGACAAGGGCAAGACCCATTCGTCGGGCAAGTTCCTGTTCGCGGCGCGGGTGATTCCTTATCGCGGTTCGTGGCTCGACTTCGAATTCGACGCCAAGGATTTGGTCTACGTCCGCATCGACCGCCGCCGCAAGCTGCCGGTGACGACACTGCTGATGGCGTTCGAGGACGAACGCACGGCGAAGCTCCGCGCCAAGCGCCAGAACGAGGGCCGCACGGTCGAACCGCACGAAATCCGCGGCATGTCCGCCGACGATATTCTCGCCTATTTCTACGACCGCACCGTGTTCACGCGGGCGAAGAAGGGCTGGCACACGCCGTTCGTTCCCGAGCGGTTGAAGAACATCAAGCTCGTGCGCGACATGGTCAACGCCAAGACCGGCCGCACCGTGGCCGAGGCGGGCGCCAAGCTGACTCCGCGCCTGCTGCGCCAACTCGAGGAAAAAGGCCTGGAAGAAATCGTGGTGCCGGACGAAGAGTTGATCGGGCGCTACGTCGCCTGCGATCTGGTCAACAGCAAGACCGGCGAAATCTACGCGGAGGCGGGCGACGAAATCACTTTGCAGGTGATGGAAGCGCTCAATGCCGCCGGCGTGGATGAAATCCCGACGCTGGCGATCGATCACGTCAATGTCGGGCCCTATATCCGCAACACCCTCAAGGTGGACAAGAATTCCACCCGCGACGAAGCGCTGATCGACATCTACCGGGTCATGCGCCCGGGCGAACCGCCGACGCTGGAAACGGCCGAGGCCCTGTTTCAAGGCCTGTTCTTCGACGGCGAGCGCTACGACTTGTCGGCGGTCGGCCGCGCCAAGCTGAACGCGCGCCTCGGATTCCAGACCGAAGACACGCTCCGCGTGCTGCGCAAGGAAGACATGCTGGCGGTGGTCAAGACCCTGGTCGAGCTCAAGGACGGTCGGGGCGAAATCGACGACATCGACCATCTCGGCAACCGGCGCGTCCGTTCGGTCGGCGAACTGATGGAAAACCAGTACCGCATCGGCCTGTTGCGGATGGAGCGCGCGATCCGCGAACGCATGAGTTCGGTCGATATCGACACCGTAATGCCGCACGACCTGATCAACGCCAAACCCGCCGCCGCGGCAGTGCGCGAATTCTTCGGGTCCTCGCAGCTCAGTCAGTTCATGGATCAGACTAACCCGCTGTCCGAAGTGACGCACAAGCGGCGCCTATCGGCACTCGGGCCGGGCGGCCTGACACGCGAGCGTGCCGGCTTCGAGGTGCGCGACGTGCATCCGACCCACTACGGCCGGATCTGCCCGATCGAAACGCCAGAAGGCCCGAACATCGGCCTGATCAACTCGCTCGCCACTTACGCCCGGGTCAACAAGTACGGGTTCATCGAAACGCCCTACCGCAAGGTGGACAAGGGGCGGGTGACCGACAACGTCGCCTATCTCTCGGCAATGGAAGAAGGGCGCTACACCATCGCCCAGGCCAACGCCGAACTCGACGAACGCGGCCGCTTCACCCACGAACTAGTAAGTTGCCGCAAGGGCGGGGACTTCCTTCTGACCCGTCCCGAGGACATCGAATACATGGACGTGTCGCCGAAGCAACTTGTGTCGGTGGCGACCGCCTTGATTCCGTTCCTGGAAAACGACGACGCCAACCGCGCCCTGATGGGCTCGAACATGCAGCGCCAAGCGGTGCCGCTGATCCAGTCCGAGGCGCCGCTGGTCGGTACCGGCATGGAAGCGACCGTTGCCCGCGACTCGGGTGCCACCATCGTCGCGCGCCGGTCCGGCGTGATCGACCAGGTCGACGCCACCCGTATCGTCGTGCGCGCGACCGGGGAAACGTCGACCTCGGCCCCGGGCGTCGACATCTACAATCTGCTTAAGTTCCAGCGCTCCAACCAAAGCACCTGTCTGCACCAGAAGCCGCTGGTCAAGGTCGGCGACAAGGTGGAGGCGGGCGACACCATCGCCGACGGTCCCTCGACCGAACTCGGCGATCTGGCGCTCGGACGCAACGTGCTGGTCGCCTTCATGCCGTGGCACGGATACAACTTCGAAGACTCGATCCTGATTTCGGAACGGATCGTGTCGGACGACGTCTTCACCTCGATCCACATCGAGGAATTCGAGGTCATGGCCCGCGATACCAAGCTCGGCCAGGAAGACATCACCCGCGATATTCCGAACGTCGGCGAGGAAGCCCTCAAGAACCTCGATGAAGCCGGTATCGTCTACATCGGCGCCGAATTGAAGCCGGGCGACATCATGGTCGGCAAGGTGACGCCGAAGGGCGAAAGCCCGATGACGCCGGAAGAAAAGCTCTTGCGCGCCATCTTCGGCGAAAAGGCTTCCGACGTGCGCGATACGTCGTTGCGCGTGCCGCCGGGCGTGTCGGGAACGGTGGTTGAAGTACGCGTCTTTTCGCGCCGGGGCGTGGAAAAAGACGAGCGCGCCTTGGCGATCGAACGGGCCGAAATCGAACGCCTGGCCAAAGACCGCGACGACGAACGCGCCATCCTTGAACGCAGCTTCCAGCAGCGTCTCAAGGACCTGCTGATCGGGCGCAAGATCGAAAGCGGACCCAAGGCGATCGGCGACGCCTCCAAGGTGACCGACGAATTGCTCGAAAACCTGACGGCTGGGCAGATGGCCCAGATCGTCGTCGGCAACGACAAGGTGATGCAGGACATCGAAGCCCTCAAGGGGCAGTTCGAGGAAAGCATCGCTCGCCTGCAGGCTCGCTTCGAGAACAAGGTCGAGAAGCTCCAGCGTGGCGACGATCTGCCGCCGGGTGTGATGAAGATGATCAAGGTCTTCATTGCCGTGAAACGCAAGCTGCAACCCGGCGACAAGATGGCCGGCCGCCACGGCAACAAGGGCGTAGTGTCCAAGGTGGTTCCGGTCGAGGACATGCCGTACCTCGAAGACGGTCGCCCGGTCGACATCGTGCTGAACCCGCTTGGCGTGCCGTCGCGCATGAATGTCGGGCAGATCCTAGAAACCCACCTCGGGTGGGCGTGCGCCGGGCTCGGGCGCCAGATCGGCGAATTGATGGGGGCGGCCAGCGGCAAGTCCGCCGACGCGCAAAAGCTGCGTTCGCGCCTGAAGGAAATCTACGGGCCGAAATCCTACAAGGAGGATGTCCAGGACCTGAGCGATTCGGAGGTCATGGAACTGGGCCGCAACCTGAGCCACGGTATCCCCGTCGCCTCGCCCGTGTTCGACGGGGCGCAGGAAAAAGATATCGTCGCCATGCTTGAAACGGCTGGCCTCGATTCAACCGGCCAGGTGATTTTGGTCGACGGTCGTACCGGCGAACCGTTCGAGCGCAAGGTGACGGTCGGCTACATCTACATGATGAAGCTGCACCATTTGGTGGACGACAAGATCCACGCCCGCTCGATCGGCCCCTACAGCCTCGTCACCCAGCAGCCGCTTGGCGGCAAGGCGCAGTTCGGCGGCCAGCGCTTCGGCGAAATGGAAGTCTGGGCGCTCGAAGCCTACGGCGCGTCCTACACGCTCCAGGAAATGCTTACGGTCAAGTCGGACGACGTTTCCGGCCGCACCAAGGTCTACGAGGCAATCGTCCAGGGCGACGATTCGTTCGAAGCCGGCATTCCCGAATCGTTCAACGTGCTGGTCAAGGAACTGCAAGCCCTCGGCTTGAACGTCGAGCTGCATTAACACCTGTTCGTTCCGTCGCGACGGAATCGAGGAGAAAAGTCCAATGAACGAAATGGCCAAGGTCTTCGGCACGCAACCCGCGCCGCAATTGTTCGACCACATCCGTATCTTGATCGCCAGCCCGGACCACATCCGGTCCTGGTCGTTCGGCGAAATCAAGAAGCCGGAGACTATCAACTATCGGACCTTCAAGCCGGAGCGCGACGGCCTGTTCTGCGCGCGCATCTTCGGCCCGACCAAGGACTACGAGTGCTTGTGCGGCAAGTACAAGCGTATGAAGTACAAGGGCATCGTCTGCGAAAAATGCGGCGTCGAAGTAACCCTGCAGAAGGTCCGGCGCGAACGCATGGGCCACATCGAACTGGCGAGCCCGGTCGCGCACATTTGGTTCATGAAGTCGCTGCCGTCGCGTATCGGCCTGCTGCTCGACATGACGCTCAAGGATCTCGAGCGGATTCTCTATTTCGAGAACTTCGTGGTGGTCGAGCCCGGCCTGACCCCGCTCAAGCTGCGCCAACTGCTCAACGACGAGGAACTGCAAAAAGCCCTCGACGAGTACGGCGAGGACTCCTTCACCGTCGGCATCGGCGCCGAGGCGATCCGCAACATGCTCAAGGTCATCAACCTCGAGGAAGAGCGGACCAAGATGCGCGTCGAGCTGAAGGAGACCACCTCCGAGGCCAAACGCAAAAAGCTGGTGAAGCGGCTCAAACTGGTCGAGTCGTTTATCGAATCGGGCTCGCGCCCGGAGTGGATGATCCTCGAGGTGATCCCGGTCATCCCGCCCGAACTGCGCCCGTTGGTGCCGCTCGACGGCGGCCGTTTCGCCACGTCCGATCTTAACGACCTCTACCGCCGGGTCATCAACCGCAACAACCGTCTGAAGCGCCTGATCGAACTGCGCGCGCCCGAAATCATCGTCCGTAACGAAAAGCGGATGCTGCAGGAAGCGGTCGACGCCCTGTTCGACAACGGCCGGCGCGGCCGCGCCATCACCGGCGCCAACAAGCGCCCGCTCAAGTCGCTGTCCGACATGCTCAAGGGCAAGCAGGGGCGCTTCCGCCAGAACCTGCTCGGCAAGCGTGTCGACTACTCGGGGCGTTCGGTGATCGTGGTCGGCCCCGAACTGATGCTGCATCAATGCGGCCTGCCGAAGAAGATGGCGCTCGAACTCTTCAAGCCGTTCATTTACTCCAAGCTCGAGCAGTACGGCATGGCGGCCACCATCAAGGCCGCCAAGCGCATGCTGGAAAAAGAGCGGCCGGAAGTGTGGGAGATCCTCGAAGAAGTGATCCGCGAGCATCCCGTCCTGCTCAACCGCGCGCCGACACTGCACCGCCTCGGTATTCAGGCGTTCGAACCGGTGCTGATCGAAGGCAAGGCGATTCAGCTGCACCCGCTGGTGTGCGCGGCGTTCAACGCCGACTTCGACGGCGACCAGATGGCGGTGCATGTGCCGTTGTCGCTGGAAGCGCAACTCGAGGCGCGCGTGCTGATGATGTCCACCAACAACATCCTCAGCCCCGCCAACGGCAAGCCGATCATCGTTCCGTCGCAGGATATCGTGCTCGGCCTCTACTACCTGACCCTCGAGCGCGAGGGCGAAAAGGGCGAGGGCATGAAGTTCGTCGACATCGGCGAAATCGAGCAGGCGCTGCAGGCCAAGGCCGTGTCGCTGCACGCCAAGATCACCGCCCGCTTCCGCGGGGTCGATGGCGAAGGACGGCCGGCCACCGCTCTGATGAAAACCACGCCAGGCCGGATGATTCTGTCCGAAATCCTGCCGCGCAACCGCAACATCAGCTTCGACCTGATCAACCGCGTGTTGACCAAGAAGGACATCACCACGGTCATCGACGCGGTCTACCGCCACTGCGGCCAGAAGGAGACGGTCATCTTCGCCGACCGCATGATGCGGCTCGGTTTCAGTTATGCTTGCCGTGCCGGCATTTCGTTCGGCAAGGACGACATGGTGGTGCCGGAAAACAAGACCCAGCTGGTGGCCGAGACCGAGGCCAGGGTCAAGGAGTTCGAACAGCAGTACATGGACGGTCTCATCACCCGCGGCGAAAAGTACAACAAGGTGGTGGACGCCTGGTCGCACTGCACCGACCGCATCGCCGACGAGATGATGAAGCGCATCTCCAACGTCAAGCCGGGCCAGCCGGTCAACTCCATCTACATGATGGCGCATTCGGGCGCGCGCGGCTCGGCGGCGCAGATGAAGCAGCTTGCCGGCATGCGCGGCCTGATGGCCAAGCCGTCGGGAGAAATCATCGAGACGCCGATCATCTCCAACTTCAAGGAAGGGTTGACGGTGCTCGAGTACTTCACCTCGACTCACGGCGCGCGCAAGGGATTGGCCGACACGGCGCTCAAGACCGCCAACTCCGGCTACTTGACTCGCCGCCTGGTCGATGTCGCCCAGGACTGCATCATCACCGGCGACGACTGCGGCACGCGCCGCGGTATCACGGTGCGCGGCGTCGTCGAAGGCGGCGAGGTGGTTTCGCCGCTCACCGAACAGGTGCTCGGCCGCTGCGTGGCGGAAGACGTGCTCGATCCGGCGTCGAACGCCGTCCTGGTGGCCGCCGGACAGATGATCGAGGAAGACCAGTTGGTCGTGATCGAGAAGGCGGGTGTCGAATCGATCAAGATCCGTTCGGTACTCACCTGCGAAAGCGAAAAGGGCGTGTGCGCGACCTGCTACGGCCGCGACCTCGCGCGCGGAACCAAGGTCAACGTCGGCGAGGCGATCGGCGTGATCGCCGCGCAGTCGATCGGCGAGCCGGGCACGCAGCTCACCATGCGGACGTTCCATATCGGCGGCGCGGTTCAGCGCGGGGCCGAAGAATCGAAGGTCGAGGCTTCGGCCGACGCGATCGTTCATCTGCGCAACTGCAACCGCGTCACCAACAGTCGCGGCGAGCAGGTGATCATGAGCCGGAACGCGGAATTGCGGCTGATCGACAGCCAAAACCGCGAACGGGCGCGCCATCGGATTCCCTACGGCGCCAAGCTGCTGGTCGAAGACAAGCAAAGCGTCACGCGCGGCCTCAGGCTGGCGGAATGGGACCCCTATACGCTGCCGATCATCACCGAACGGGACGGCGTGGTTTCGCACGTCGATTTGGTCGATGGCATTTCGATGATCGAGCGCATGGACGAGGCGACCGGCATCGCCAAGAAGGTCGTGGCGGACTGGAAGCAACAGCCCAAGGGCGTCGATCTTAGGCCGCGTATCGTCCTCAACGATGCGCAAGGCAATCCGGTGCTGCTCCCCAACGGACAGGAAGCGCGTTACTTTCTGATGGTCGACGCCATTCTGTCGGTCGAAAACGGGCAGACCGTTCACGCCGGCGACGTGCTGGCGCGCATGCCGCGCGGCGAATCGGCGAAGACCCGCGATATCACCGGCGGCCTGCCGCGCGTCGCGGAGTTGTTCGAAGCCCGCCGTCCGAAGGACTTCGCAATCATTGCGGAAAGCGAGGGCCGTATCGAGTTCGGCAAGGACTACAAGGCGAAGCGCCGGATCGTCGTCGTGCCGACCGACACCGACAGGAAGCCGCAGGAATACCTCATTCCCCGCGGCAAGCACATCGCGGTCCAGGAAGGGGATTACGTTCAGATCGGCGACCGCCTAGTCGATGGTAACCCCGTGCCGCACGACATTCTGCGCGTGCTCGGGGTCGAGGCGCTGGCGACTTACCTGATCAACGAGATTCAGGCCGTCTACCGGCTCCAGGGCGTGAAGATCAACGACAAGCACATCGAGGTGATCGTCCGCCAGATGTTGCAGAAGGTCGAGATCACGGACCACGGCGACACGTCGTTCTTGATCGGCGAGCTGGCCGATCGCGAGGAGTTCGACCAGGTCAACGCCAAGGCCGTGGCCGAAGGCGGCAAGCCGGCCCAGGCGATCCCGGTGCTTCAGGGCATCACCAAGGCGAGCTTGCAGACGCACTCCTTCATCTCGGCGGCCTCGTTCCAGGAAACGACCCGGGTGTTGACCGAGGCGGCCGTTGCCGGCCGGATCGATCGCCTGGTTGGCCTCAAGGAAAACGTCATTGTCGGCCGCCCGATCCCGGCGGGCACCGGCTCGGTGCTCAATCGGGTGCGCCGGATCGCTCTTGATCGGGATCGGGAGGTGGCGGCCAAGCTGGCGGCGGAAAAGGCGGCGGCCGAGCCGGCGCCCGCGGCGGCGGGCGGGGAATCCGCCGGTTCCGCGCCCGGACCGGCCGCGGAATAAGGAGGGCGGAAAACCGACGCCGGCAAGGCCGCGACGACATCGGAGCGGATGGGTGGCGGAGGCCGAAAAAAGGCCGAATTTCCGCAGCCCGGCCCTTGACGGGGTGGGGGGTCCTGCATAGTATGCCGCCGCCTTGACGGGGCGCTGGTGGTAGACCCGGTGCGGTCTAGACGCAGGCCTCCTGTTGAGACGTGAAAATCCGGGCATGAAAAGCCCCTCCGGGCGGCAACGCGCGCCGCCCAGGAGGTGTTTGTTTTGCCGAAAATTTTCTGTGGGCGAGATTTTTGCGACCGTCGCCGTCGCGACCTGGAAACGAAATGGATGCGAGTTTAAGGACCACGAACGCATGCCGACGATCAACCAACTGATTCGCCGCGCGCGCCGCACCGCGCCGGCGCGCAACAAGGTGCCGGCGCTCGCAGGCAGCCCGCAGCGACGCGGCGTATGCACCCGCGTCTACACCACGACGCCGAAGAAGCCGAACTCGGCGCTGCGCAAGGTCGCGCGCGTGCGCCTGACCAACGGCTTCGAAGTGACCAGCTACATTCCCGGCGAAGGCCATAATCTGCAGGAACACTCGGTGGTCATGATTCGCGGCGGCCGCGTGAAGGACCTGCCCGGCGTCCGCTACCACATCATCCGCGGCATTCTCGACACCCAGGGCATCGTTGCCCGCCGCCAGCGCCGATCGAAATACGGCGCCAAGCGACCGAAGTGAGGGTTTAGCCGATGTCCCGCCGCCACAGCGCCGAAAAGCGCGAAGTTCTCCCCGATCCGAAGTTCGGCGATCTCGTGATCGCCAAGTTCACCAATAGCCTGATGTACCAGGGCAAGAAATCCGCCGCCGAGCACATTCTCTACGGCGCCCTGGCGATGATCGAAAAGAAAACCGGGCAAAACCCGCTTAAGGCCTTCCACGACGCGGTCGACAACGTGAAGCCCTCGGTGGAAGTCCGCTCGCGCCGCGTCGGCGGCGCCACCTATCAGGTTCCGGTCGAAGTCCGCGCCGAGCGCCGCCAGGCACTCGCGATTCGCTGGATCATCGAAATGGCGCGTGGCCGCTCGGAAAAGACTATGACCGACCGGCTCGCCGCCGAGCTGATGGACGCGGCCTCCAACCGCGGTGCGTCGGTCAAGAAGCGCGAAGATACGCACCGGATGGCGGACGCCAACCGGGCCTTTTCCCATTACCGCTGGTAACCCCGCGCGCGAGAACGTTCCATGGCCCGTACCACTCCGCTCGAGCGCTACCGCAACATCGGCATCATGGCCCACATCGATGCCGGCAAGACGACCACGACCGAGCGCATCCTTTATTACACCGGCAAGTCCTACAAGATCGGCGAGGTGCACGAAGGCACCGCGACGATGGACTGGATGGAACAGGAACAGGAACGCGGCATTACCATCACCTCGGCCGCGACCACCTGCTTCTGGCGCGATCACCGCATCAACATCATCGACACGCCCGGCCACGTCGACTTCACCATCGAGGTCGAGCGCAGCCTGCGCGTGCTCGACGGCGCGGTGGCCGTGTTCGACGGCGTCGCCGGCGTCGAGCCGCAGTCGGAAACCGTCTGGCGCCAGGCCGACAAGTACAAGGTGCCGCGCATCTGTTTCGTCAACAAGATGGATCGCATCGGTGCCAACTTCTTTCGTTGCGTCGACATGATCCGCGATCGCCTCGGCGCCACGCCTATCGTCACCCAGTTGCCGGTCGGCCTCGAAGCCGACTTCGTCGGTATCGTCGATCTTCTCAAAATGAAGGCCCTTATCTGGCAGGACGAATCTCTCGGCGCCAAGTTCGACGAAAAGGACATTCCCGCCAACATGCTCGATCAGGCCAAGGAATGGCGGACCAAGTTGGTCGAGGCTGCGGTCGAATTCGACGACAAGGCGATGGAGTCCTATCTCGAGGGGCGCGAGCCGGACGTGGACACTCTTAAGAAGTGTATCCGTCTCGCCACCATTTCGCCGAAGCCGACCGTCGCGGTGCTGTGCGGCGCGGCCTTCAAGAACAAGGGCGTCCAACCGATGCTGGACGCCGTGGTCGATTACCTGCCGTCGCCGATCGACATGCCGCCGGTCGAGGGCACCAAGCCCGGCAGCGAGGACGTCCTGTTGCGCAAGGTGAGCGATACCGAACCGTTCGCGGCGCTTGCCTTTAAGATCATGAACGATCCGTTCGTCGGCTCGCTTACTTTCATCCGCATCTATTCCGGCCGCATCGAGAGCGGCACCCAGATCCTCAACACCGTCAAGGACAAGCGTGAACGTGTCGGCCGCATGCTGCTGATGCACGCGAACACGCGCGAGGAAATTAAGGAGGCCAACGCCGGCGACATCGTCGCCCTGGCCGGGCTCAAGGACACCACCACCGGCGATACGCTTTGCGATTCGAGCCAGCCGATCGTGCTCGAACGGATGGAATTCCCCGACCCGGTCATCGAGGTCGCGGTCGAGCCGAAAACCAAGAGCGACCAGGAAAAGATGGGCGTCGCGCTGATGCGCCTCGCCGCCGAAGACCCTTCGTTCCGCGTCTCGTCCGATCCGGAAAGCGGCCAGACCGTGATCAAGGGCATGGGCGAGCTGCACCTGGAAATCATCGTCGACCGCATGAAGCGCGAGTTCAAGGTCGAGGCCAACGTCGGCGCACCCCAGGTCGCCTACCGCGAAACCATTTCCCGCGCCGCCGAGGTCGATTACACCCACAAAAAGCAATCCGGCGGCTCGGGCCAGTACGCGCGGGTTAAAATCCGTTTCGAGCCGCTTCCCCCGGGGTCCGGCTACCAGTTCGAAAACGATGTGGTCGGTGGCAACGTGCCGAAAGAATACATCCCCGGCGTGCAGAAGGGCCTCAACAGCGCGATCGACACCGGCATCCTCGCCGGCTTCCCGGTTACCGACCTTAAGTGCACTCTCTATGACGGCGCCTACCACGACGTGGACTCGAGCGCGCTCGCGTTCGAAATCGCCGCGCGCGCCGCGTTCCGCGAAGGGATGCAGAAGGCTGGGCCGAAACTCTTGGAGCCGGTCATGCGGGTCGAAGTGGTCACCCCCGACGAATACATGGGCGACATCATCGGCGACCTCAACAGCCGGCGCGGCCATGTCACCGGCATGGATCAGCGCGGCAACGCGCGTATCGTCAATGCCCAGGTTCCGCTCGCCAACATGTTCGGTTACGTCAACACCCTTCGCTCCATGAGCCAGGGCCGAGCCCAATTCACCATGCACTTCGACCACTACGCCGAAGTGCCGCGCAACGTGTCCGACGAAATTCAGGCCAAACTCGCGGGTTGACCCCGCCTATTGCAACCGGAGCACTTCAGCCATGGCGAAAGAGAAATTTGCGCGAACGAAGCCGCACTGCAACGTGGGGACGATTGGGCACGTGGATCACGGCAAGACGTCGTTGACGGCGGCGATCACGAAGGTGCTGGCGAAGAAGGGGATGGCGCAGTTCACGGCGTACGACCAGATCGACAAGGCGCCGGAGGAGAAGGCGCGTGGGATTACGATTTCGACGGCGCACGTGGAGTATGAGACGGACAAGCGGCATTACGCGCACGTGGATTGCCCTGGGCACGCGGACTACATCAAGAACATGATCACCGGGGCGGCGCAGATGGACGGGGCGATTTTGGTGGTGTCGGCCTCCGACGGTCCGATGCCGCAGACGCGCGAGCACATACTGCTGGCGCGCCAGGTGGGGGTACCGGCGATCGTGGTGTTCATGAACAAGGTGGACATGGTGGACGACCCGGAGCTGCTGGACCTGGTGGAGATGGAGGTTCGCGAGCTGCTCTCCAAGTACAAGTTCCCGGGGGACAAGATACCGATCGTGCGCGGCTCGGCGCTGTGCGCGCTGGAGGACAAGAAGCCGGAGATCGGCGAGCAGGCGATCATGAAGCTGATGGAGGCGATCGACGCGAGCATACCGCAGCCGGAGCGTCCGAAGGACAAGCCGTTCCTGATGCCGATCGAGGACGTGTTTTCGATTTCGGGGCGCGGCACGGTGGTGACGGGCCGTGTGGAGCGGGGGATCATCAAGGTCGGCGAGGAAATCGAGATCGTGGGGATCAAGCCGACGCAGAAGACGGTGTGCACGGGCGTGGAGATGTTCCGCAAGCTCCTGGACCAGGGGGAAGCGGGGGACAACATCGGGGTTCTGCTGCGGGGCACCAAGCGGGAGGAAGTGGAGCGCGGCCAGGTTCTGGCGAAGCCGGGTTCGATCACGCCGCACACGAAGTTCCACTGCGAGGCGTACATTTTGACCAAGGAGGAGGGCGGGCGTCACACGCCGTTCTTCGCCAACTACCGGCCGCAGTTTTACTTCCGGACGACGGACGTGACGGGGACGATCACGCTGCCGTCGGGAACGGAGATGGTGATGCCGGGGGACAACATCCGGATGGACGTGACGCTGATCTCGCCGATCGCGATGGACGAGGGTTTGCGCTTCGCCATCCGCGAGGGCGGCAAGACTGTCGGCGCCGGCGTCGTCGCCAAAATTATCGAGTAATCGGGTATCATGGAAAGCCAGAACATCCGCATCCGCCTCAAGGCGTTCGATCATCGCGTGCTGGACCAGTCCGCGCGCGAAATCGTCGGCACCGCGCAACGAACCGGCGCACAGGTGCGCGGGCCGATTCCGCTGCCGACCCGGATCGAGCGCTTCACCGTCAACCGTTCGCCGCACATCGACAAGAAATCGCGCGAGCAATACGAAATCCGCACCCACAAGCGGGTGCTCGACATCGTCGACCCGACCCCGCAAACGGTGGACGCGCTGATGAAGCTCGATCTCGCCGCCGGCGTGGACGTGGAGATCAAGCTGTAACAACGGAACGATCAAGATGCGCCCGCAACAACGAACCGGACTGATCGCACGCAAGGTGGGCATGACCCGCCTGTTCGGCGATGACGGCAGCCATGTGCCGGTCACGGTCCTGCACGTGGACAACGTCCAGGTGGTCGCCCGCCGTACCGAGGATAAGGACGGCTATTCGGCGGTCCAGCTCGGCATCGGGCAGGCTAAGGCCAAGAACCGGACCAAGGCCGAGCGCGGCCATTTCGCCAAGGCGAAGCTGGAGCCGAAGGATCGCCTGGTCGAGTTCCGCGTCGCGCCGGAAAACCTGATTGATATCGGCGCCGAACTGTCGGCCGGGCATTTCGTGCCGGGGCAACGGGTCGACATCGTCGGCACCACCATCGGCAAGGGCTTCGCCGGCGTCATCAAGCGCTGGAACTTCAAGGGTCTACGCGCCAGCCACGGCGTCTCCATCAGCCATCGCAGCCACGGCTCGACCGGCAACCGCCAAGACCCCGGCCGCGTGTTCAAGGGCAAGAAGATGGCCGGACACATGGGCGACCGGCGGCGGACGCAGCAGAAGCTTCTGGTCGTGAACACCGACGCCGAACGCGGCCTGATCATGGTCAAGGGCGCGGTTCCCGGTGCGGAAGGGAGCTACGTGCTGATCAAGGATTCGGCCAAGCTGCCGATCCCTAAGGACGCGCCCAGGCCGGCCGGCCTCAAGGGCGGAGCCGAAGCGGCCGCTCCGGCGGACGCGGCGCCCGAGGCGGCGAAAGAATAGAACGAGGACTCGACGATCATGAAGTGGGACGTCACCACGCTCGATGCCAAGAAGGTCGGCGACATAGACCTCGACGACGCCGTGTTCGGCGTCGAGGTACGCGCCGACATCATCGCGCGCATGGTCAATTGGCAGCTCAATAAGCGCCGCGCCGGCACCCACGCGGTCAAGCACCGCGGCGAGGTTCAGGGTACGACCCGCAAGCCGTTCGCGCAGAAAGGCACCGGCCGCGCCCGCCAAGGCACGCGCCGCGCGCCGCAGATGCGCGGCGGTGCCGTGGTGTTCGGGCCGGTGGTGCGCAGCCACGCGACCAAGCTGCCGAAGAAGGTGCGCGCCCTGGCGCTGCGCTGCGCGCTGTCGGCCAAGCGCGCCGACGGCAAGCTGGTGATCCTCGAGGACGCCAAGATGGCCAATCCCAAAACTAAGGACTTGGCCAAACGTGTCGCCAAACTCGGCTGGAACAGCGCCCTGGTGATCGACGCCCCGGCGATCGACGAAAATTTCAAGCGCGCGGCGGCCAACATCGCCGGGATCGACGTGCTGCCCAGCCAGGGCACCAACGTCTACGACATTCTACGCCGCGACACCCTGGTACTGACCCGTGCCGCGGTCGACAAGCTGGTGGAGCGCCTGCGATGAACGCCAAGAAAGCCGCCGCGCCCGCGCGGGAAAAGCCGGAATTCAAGCTGACGGAGGAGCGGATGTACTCCGTGATCCGTTCGCCGGTCATCACCGAAAAGGCGACCCAGATTTCGAGCTTTAATCAGGTCACGTTCCGTGTGCCGCTGGACGCGACCAAGCCGGAGATCAAGGCCGCGGTCGAAAAGCTGTTCAAGGTCAAGGTCGAATCGGTCAACACGCTTCGGCGCAAGGGTAAGCTGAAGCGGTTTCGCGGTCGTCCCGGCCGACAGAGCGACGTCAAAAAGGCGATCGTGACGTTGGCCGAAGGTCAGTCCATCGACGTGACGACGGGAGTGTGACGTTATGCCGTTGAAATCCTATCGGCCGACATCCGCTGGCCGCCGCGCGCTGGTCGCGATCGACCGCTCCGGCCTATGGAAGGGCAAGCCGGAAAAGAATCTGACCGAGGGCTTGGTGTCCACCGGCGGGCGCAACAATCTCGGGCGCATCACGACCCGTCATCACGGCGGCGGGCACAAGAAGCGCTATCGTCTGATCGACTTCAAGCGCCGGAAATTCGACGTCGAAGGCACCGTCGAGCGACTCGAATATGACCCGAACCGTTCCGCCTTCATCGCGTTGGTGCGCTATGCCGACGGCGAAAAGGCCTACATCCTGGCCCCGCAGCGCTTACGCGCGGGCGACAAGGTGGTGGCCGGACAGAACGTCGATATCAAGCCCGGCAACGCCATGCCGTTGCAGAACATTCCGGTCGGCACCGTCGTTCACAACGTGGAGATGAAGATCGGCAAGGGCGGCCAGATCGCCCGTTCGGCTGGCTCCTACGTCCAGTTGGTGGGCAAGGACCAGGGCTGGGCCCAGATCCGCCTCAACTCCGGCGAGTTGCGCATGGTGCGCGCCGAATGCATGGCCTCGATTGGTGCGGTATCGAACCCGGACCATCAGAACGTCAACATCGGCAAGGCCGGGCGCAACCGGTGGAAGGGTTGGCGACCGCACGTGCGCGGCGTTGCCATGAACCCGATCGACCATCCGCTCGGCGGCGGCGAAGGGCGGACCTCGGGCGGGCGCCATCCGGTCAGCCCGTGGGGCCAGCCGACCAAGGGTTACAAGACCCGTACCAACAAGCGGACGGCGCGCTTCATCATGCGCAGCCGCCACGCCAAGAAGCAGCAACAGCAGCAGTAAGGAGAGACGAAGGTGGCGCGCTCTGTTTGGAAAGGTCCGTTCGTGGACGGCTATCTACTCAAGAAGGCCGACGAAGCGCGCGCGTCGGGGCGCAACGCGGTGATCAAGACTTGGTCGCGCCGTTCCACCATCCTACCCCAGTTTGTCGGGCTGACCTTCGGCGTCTACAACGGCAACAAATTCATTCCGGTGATGGTGACCGAGGACATGATCGGCCACAAGTTTGGCGAATTTTCGCCGACCCGTTCGTTCCACGGTCACGGCACTGCCGACAAAAAGCTGGCGGTGGGCGGTGCGCCGGGCGCCCCGAGTGCCCCGGCTCCGGCCGCGCCCGCTCCCGCACCGGCCGCCGCGCCGGCCCCGGCGAAGAAGGGCTGAGAGGTTAGGCCATGAGCAAACCGTCCGCGCCCCGCCGTCTCGCCGACAACGAGGCGATCGCCAAGATCAGCAACCTGCGCGTCAGCCCGCGCAAGCTCGGCCTAGTCGCTGGCCTGATCCGCGGCAAAAGTTGCGAGCAGGCGCTGGCGGAACTCCGTTTTTCCCGCCGCCGCATCGCCCAGGACGTGAAGAAGGTGCTTCAGTCCGCGATCGCCAACGCCGAAAACAATCACCAGCTCGACGTCGACAAACTTTACGTGTCCGAGGTTTCGGTCGGTCGCGGCCTGGTCATGCGCCGCTTCCACGCGCGCGGTCGCGGTCGCTCGGCAGGCATCGAAAAACCATTCAGTAATCTGCGTTTGGTCGTGCGCGAGCGCGAGGCCAAACCCGAGCCGGAGGCCAAGGCCGAAGGCAAATCCGAGGATAAGGCCGCAGCCAAGGGCAAGCGCGCGGCGAAAAAGGAAAGGGCGTAACGCATGGGCCAAAAGGTCAATCCGGTCGGGCTCAGGCTCGGCATTAACCGGACCTGGGATTCCCGGTGGTTCGCCGAGAACGACTACGGCAACCTGCTGCATGAGGATTTGCGCATTCGCAAGCTGTTGACGGAGCGGCTCGCGCAGGCGGGCGTGTCGCGGATCGTCATCGAACGTCCGGCGAAAAAGGCGCGGGTGACCATCCATACCGCGCGGCCCGGGATCGTGATCGGCCGCAAGGGCGCCGACATCGAGAAGCTCAAGGCCGAGGTCCAGAAGATGACCGGCTCCGAAGTCCACTTGAACATTGTCGAAATCCGCAAGCCGGAAATCGACGCTCGCCTGGTGGCCGAAAACATCGCCCAGCAGATGGAACGGCGCGTGTCGATCCGCCGCGCGGTCAAGCGGGCGGTACAATCGGCACAGCGTCTCGGTGCCGAAGGCATCCGCGTCAACTGCTCCGGGCGGCTCGGCGGCGCGGAAATCGCGCGCCTGGTGTGGTACCGCGAGGGCCGGGTGCCGCTGCATACGCTGCGCGCCAACATCGATTTCGGCACCGCGACGGCCAAGACCTCCTATGGCACCTGCGGCGTCAAGGTTTGGATCTACAAGGGCGAGATCATGGCTCATGACCCGATGGCGCTCGACAAGCTTGCCATCGAGCAACAGCCGGCGCGCTGAACGGGAACCGAACAACCAATACGGATCGTCTCATGCAATCTCCGCTCAATGTCAAATACCGCAAGGCGCACAAGGGCCGCATCCACGGCAAGGCCAAGGGCGGGTTCAGCCTGAACTTTGGCGAATACGGCCTCAAGGCGCTCGAGCCCGAGCGGGTCACCGCCCGCCAGATCGAGGCCGCGCGCCGGGCCCTGACCCGCCGCATGAGCCGCACCGGGCGCGTGTGGGTACGCGTGTTTCCCGACGTGCCGGTGTCGAAGAAGCCGGCCGAAGTGCGCATGGGCAGCGGCAAGGGCAGCCCGGAATTCTGGGTATGCCGGGTCAAGCCGGGCCGCATCCTGTTCGAGGTCGACGGCGTGTCGCGCGACGTAGCGGAGCAAGCTTTCGCGCTCGCCGCCGCCAAGCTGCCGATCAAGACCCGGCTCGTGACCCGCGCGCTGAAAGGGGCCTGAACCGATGAAGCCCGCCGAAATCCGGACCATGAGCGACGATCAGTTGAAGGAATCTCTGGTCGGCTTGCGCAAGGAGGCGTTCAACCTGCGTTTCCAACGCGCGAGCGGCCAGCTCGAGAACACGGCACGCGTGCGCGCCATCCGTCGCGACATCGCGCGCATCAAGACCCAGTTGACTCAACGGAAACTCGGCCAAGCGGCGCCGGTCAAAGCCGCTCCGGCGAAGAAACCGAAGGCCAAGGCCAAATCGGCGTAGGAAAGACAGGAGATAGCGTGCAATGCCCAGGCGGGTTCTGAGCGGCGTCGTCGTCAGCGACAAGATGGACAAGACGGTGGTGGTGCGCGTCGAGCGCCGCTTCACGCACCCGATGTACAAAAAGATCATTCGTCGGTCCAAGAAATACGCCGCGCACGACGAAACGAACAAGCACAAGATCGGCGACGTGGTGACGATCCGCGAATGTCGCCCGATTTCGAAGAACAAGTGTTGGGAAGTGATCGCGGAGTGACATCCGAACTTCCGGGCGCGCGAAAGGTAAACCGATGATTCAAGTCGAAACGAATTTGGAAGTAGCGGACAATTCCGGCGCGCGCCGCGTGCAGTGCATCAAGGTGCTCGGCGGATCGAAGCGGCGCTACGCCACCATCGGCGATGTAATCGTCGTATCGGTTAAAGACGCGATTCCGCGCGGCCGGGTCAAGAAGGGCGAGGTCGTGCAGGCGGTGATCGTTCGCACGACCAAGGACATCCGCCGCGCCGACGGTTCGGTGATCCGGTTCGATCGCAACGCCGCCGTGCTGGTCGATAAGCAGGGCGAACCGATCGGCACCCGAATCTTCGGGCCGGTCACCCGCGAGCTGCGAGCGAAAAAGTACATGAAGATCGTCTCGCTCGCGCCGGAAGTGTTGTGAGGTAAGGCATTCGAGTCATGGTCATGAAGCTGAAGATCAAGAAGGGCGACCGGGTCGTCGTCATTGCCGGTCGCGATAAGGGCAAGGTCGGCGAGGTGCTCAAGATGTATCCGCGCGAACTGCGCGCGGTCGTCCAAGGCGTGCATCGCGTCAAGCGTCACACCCGGCCGACCCAGGCCAATCCCCAAGGCGGAATCGTCGAAAAAGAGGGGACGATCCACGTCTCCAATCTCGCGCTGGTCGATCCCAAATCCGGCAAGGCGACCCGCGTCGGCTACAAGATTCTGAAGGACGGCCAAAAAGTGCGTTTTGCCCGCAAGTCGGGCGAAGTGATCGACAAGTGAGGAAGGCGCCATGACGGCACGGTTGCAGGAACATTACGTCAAGACGGTCGCTCCGGCGCTGGCCAAGGAGTTCGGCTACACGAGCCCGATGCAGGTGCCGAAGCTGAGCAAGATCGTCATCAACATGGGCGTCGGCGAAGCCTCCCAGGACAAGAAGAAGATCGAAGGCGCAGTCAAAGAATTGACGGCGATCTCCGGACAGAAGCCCGTCGTCACGACGTCGCGCAAGTCGATCGCCACTTTCAAGCTGCGCAAGGGCGTGCCGGTCGGTTGCATGGTCACGCTCCGGCGCGAGCGCATGTACGAATTTCTCGACCGGCTGGTCAACGTCGCTCTGCCGCGCGTCAAGGACTTCCGTGGGCTTTCGGGCAAGAGCTTCGACGGCCGCGGCAACTACACCATCGGCCTCAAGGAACAGACCGTGTTTCCCGAGATCGACTTCGACCAGATGGAGAAGACCCGGGGCATGGACATCGTGATTTGCACCACCGCCAAGACGGACGCGGAGGCCAAGGCCCTGCTCAAGGGCTTCGACCTGCCTTTTGCGTCCTGATTGGGAACGATCGGCAACTCAGGAGCGATACAGTATGGCTAAGAAAAGTGCCATCGAGAGGAACGAAAAGCGCCGCCGGCTGGCGAAAAAACATGCCGCTCGCCGCGCCAAGCTGAAAGCCCTGGCCAGCGACAAGTCGCTGTCGCCGGAGGAACGGTTCGCCGCGCGGCTCAAGCTGGCGCAGCTGCCGCGCAATTCTTCGCCGAGTCGGTTTCGCCTGCGTTGCGAGCTGACCGGGCGCCCGCGCGGCAACTACCGGAAATTTAAGTTGTGCCGCATGGCGATTCGCGAGCTCGGCTCGTCGGGACAGATCCCCGGCATGATCAAGTCGAGCTGGTAAGGGAGACCCCGGATATGGCGATGACCGATCCCATCGGCGATATGATCGCGCGGATCCGCAACGGCCAGCACGCACGCCTGAGCGAGGTGACCGTGCCGGCGTCGCGCTTCCGCAGCGACGTGCTCGATGTCCTGAAGCGCGAGGGATTCATCCGCGACTTCGAGGTGACCGAAGTTCGCCCCGGCGTCGGCGAAATCCGGATCGAACTCAAGTACCACGAGGGCGACCCGGTGATCCGCGAAATTTCGCGCGTGTCGCGTCCCGGCCGTCGGGTCTATTCCAAGATCAAGGAACTGAGCAAGGTCTACAACGGCCTCGGCATCTCGATCCTGTCCACGCCGCGCGGCGTGATGTCGGATGCGGAAGCGCGTGCCGCCAACGTCGGCGGCGAAGTGCTCTGCCGCGTGTTCTAAGAAGATCCAAGGAACGCAATCATGTCCCGCGTCGGAAAAAATCCCGTCAAGGTGCCCGCCGGAGTTACGGTCGAGTTGGCCGGAACCCGGGTTACCGCCAAGGGCAAGCTCGGCGAGCTTACGGCCGACTACGGCCGCGATGTCGTGCTCGCGCGCGAGGGCGACGGAATCGTCGTCAAGCCGGCCTCCGAATCCCATCAGGCGCGTCGGATGTGGGGCACGGCGCGCGCTAGCATCCGCAACATGATCGAGGGCGTAACGACCGGGTATTCGGAAAAGCTCGATATCAGCGGTGTCGGCTTCCGCGCCGCCGTTCAGGGCAAGGACCTGGTCTTGCAACTCGGCTACAGCCACGAGGTCCGTTACCCGATTCCGGCCGGCATCAAGATCGCGTGCCCGGAGCAGACCCAGATCACGATCGCCGGATCGGACCGGCGCCTGGTCGGGCAGGTGGCGGCGAACATCCGCGACTTCCGTCCACCCGAACCCTACAAGGGCAAGGGAATCAAGTACGCGAACGAAACGATTCTCCGCAAGGAAGGCAAGAAGAAGTAGCCATGGCCAAATCGAAAGTTCTATTCGGTCGGCGCAAGAAGCGGATCCGCCGGTATATCGCGCGGAGCGGTGGCCGCCGTCCGCGCTTGTCGATCTTCCGCTCCGGCCGGCACATCTACGCCCAGGTCATCGACGACCATAAGGGCGTTACGCTGGCGGCGGCATCGACGCTGGAAAAGGAATCGCGCGCGCGCCTCAAGAAAGGCGCCAACGTCGCCGCGGCGGGCGAGATCGGCAAGCTGATCGCCGAGCGCGCGCTGAAGGCCGGAATCAAGAACGTGGTGTTCGATCGCGGCGGCTACCGCTACCACGGCCGAATCAAGGCGCTGGCCGACGCGGCCCGCGCCGGCGGCTTGTCGTTCTAGCCGAACGGAATTTCAGGAGGAGTCGCAAGCGATGGCGGATATCCAGGCAATGGCGGAGACGGAAGAGGCCAGCGAAAGCACGGAACGTCCGCGCGGGCGCGGGCGGGCCGGCGGCCGCGGCCGTGGGCGCGGGCGCGGCGAAGGGCGCGAGGGCCGCGAAAGCCGCGAGTCGCGCGAAGGCCAATCGCGCGAAGAATCCGATCTCGTCGACCGGCTGGTCAGCATCAACCGCGTCGCCAAGGTGGTGAAGGGCGGCCGCCGCTTCGCCTTCGCCGCGCTGGTGGTGGTCGGCGACGGCAAGGGCCGTGTCGGCTACGGCACCGGCAAGGCGCGCGAAGTGCCGGAAGCGATCCGCAAGGCGACCGATCAGGCCAAGCGCGCCATGATCCGGGTGCCGCTGCGCGATCGGCGCACCCTGCATCACGATCTGGTCGGGCATTACGGCGCCGGACGCGTCGTGTTGCGCGCGGCCGATCCCGGCACCGGCATCATCGCCGGTGGCCCGATGCGCGCGGTGTTCGAAACCATGGGCGTTCACGACGTGGTCGCCAAGTCGGTCGGCACCGCCAATCCGCACAACATGGTCAAGGCGACCTTCGCCGCCCTCAAGGGTATGATGTCGCCGCGCGTGGTCGCCTCCCGGCGCGGCAAGAAGGTCGGCGATTTGGTCGGCCGGCGCGGTGAAGCCGGCCCCGGCGACAAAGACTGATAAAGAACCGACGAGCGAGGGACCGCGGCGATGAACGCAAAATCCAAGAACCGCGTGCGCGTGACGCAAGTGCGCAGCGCCGGCAAGCGCACCAAAGACCAGCAGGCGACCTTGGTCGGCCTCGGTCTCGGCAAGCTGCATCGCACCCGCGAACTCGAGGATACGCCATCGGTGCGCGGCATGATCGCCAAGGTGAAACACTTGGTGACGGTCGACACGGCAAAATAAAGGACGGCGACCATGAAATTGAACGAAATCCGCGACAATTTCGGCGCGACGCAGGTGCGCAAGCGCATCGGGCGCGGCATCGGCTCGGGCAAGGGTAAGACCGGCGGCCGCGGCGGCAAGGGCCAGACCGCGCGCAGCGGCGTCTCCGTGCTGTCGTTCGAGGGCGGCCAGATGCCGCTCTACCGCCGCCTGCCGAAGCGCGGCTTCAACAATCCCTTCCGCCGCGAGTTGGTCGAGGTCAATCTCGGCCAGGTGCAGCGCGCGGTCGATGCCGGCCGCCTCAAGTCGGATACGGTCGTCGACGGCGCGGCGATGATTGCCGCCGGCGTGATCCGGCGCGAACGCGACGGCGTCAAGCTGCTGGCCAAGGGCGAACTCAAGGCGCCGATCAAGTTTTCCGTCACGGCGGCGTCGAAAGGGGCTCTTGCCCAGATCGCCAAGGCCGGCGGCCAGGTCGCGTTCCCGCCGTCCAAACCCGAACGGCCGACCCGCGGCAAGAAGATCAAGCGCGACGCGGCCGAGGCCCAGGCCAAAGCCGACCGAGCCAAGGCCGCCGCCGCGGCCGAGGCCAAGGCGGCCGAAGCCAAGTCGAAGCCCAAGGCCGAAAAGCCGGCCAAGGCCGAAGTCAAGATCGCACCCAAATCCGACAAGACCAAACCCGAAAAGGGTTGAGCGGTCGGATCGCGTCACGTCACCGGAGTAACGGAGTCGGACCATGGCCTCCGCCGCCGAACAGCTTGCCGCCAACCTCAACTTCGGGGCGTTCGCCAAGGCGACCGAACTGAAGAAGCGGATCTGGTTCACGCTCGGCGCCCTGATCGTCTATCGGTTCGGCACCTACGTGCCGCTGCCGGGAATCGATCCGGCGGTGATGCAGGACATCTTCCGCCAGAACGCGGGCGGCATTCTCGGCATGATCGACATGTTCGCCGGCGGCGCGCTCGGGCGGATGACCGTGTTCGCCCTCAACATCATGCCGTACATCTCCGCGGCGATCATCATGCAGCTGATGGCCGCGGTTTCTCCCCAGATCGAGGCCCTCAAGAAGGAAGGCGAAGTCGGCCGCAAGAAGATCAACCAATACACACGCTACCTGACCGTGCTGATCACGGTGGTGCAGTCCTACGGCGTCGCCACCGGCATCGAGGGCATGACCTCCAGCGTCGGCCCGGCGGTGCCGGATCCCGGATACTTCTTCCGCTTTTCCGTGGTGGTGACTCTGACCGGCGGCACCATGTTCCTGATGTGGCTCGGCGAACAGATCACCGAACGCGGCATCGGCAACGGCATCTCGCTCATCATCTTCAGCGGCATCGTCGCCAACCTGCCGCAGGCGCTGGCCGGAACCCTCGAACTGGGCCGCACCGGCGCGCTGGCGACGCCGCTCATCATTTTTTTCCTGGTGATGGCGATCGCCGTCATCTTTCTGATCGTTTTCGTCGAGCGGGCGCAGCGGCGCATCATCGTCCAGTACCCGAAGCGCCAGATGGGTAACAAGCTGTTCGGCGGCGAAAGCTCGCATCTGCCGCTCAAGATCAATACCTCGGGCGTGATCCCGCCGATTTTCGCGAGCTCGATCCTGTTGATGCCGCTGACGCTCATCAGCTTCCAGGCCGGGCAGGGACCGGAGTGGTTGACTACGGTCGCCGCCTATCTCGGCCATGGCCAGCCGCTCTATCTGATCATCTACGCGCTTCTGATCGCGTTCTTCGCCTTTTTCTACACCGCGGTCGTCTTCAATCCGGTCGATACCGCCGACAATCTCAAGAAATACGGCGGCTTCATCCCCGGTATCCGTCCCGGCGTCAACACGTCGGAATATCTTGATCGCGTGCTGACGCGCCTCACGGTGATCGGCGCCATCTACCTGGTGGCGGTGTCGCTGTTGCCGGAATTCCTGATCGCCAAGTATTCGGTGCCGTTCTATTTCGGCGGCACCAGCCTGCTAATCGTGGTCACGGTGACGCTCGATACGGTCGGGCAGATACAGTCCCACCTGCTTGCCCACCAGTACGAAGGCTTGATCAAGAAAGCCAAGCTGCGGGGAAAGAAGTAACCATGCCGAATCTGATTCTTCTCGGGCCGCCGGGCGCCGGCAAGGGCACCCAGGCCAAGATCGTCCAGGACAAGCATAAGATCGTTCAGCTGTCGACCGGCGACATGCTGCGTGCCGAGGTCGCGGCCGGCTCCGAACTCGGCCGCAAGGCGAAGGCGATCATGGAAAAGGGCGAGCTGGTCCCCGACGACCTGATCGTGAAGATGATCGAAGGCCGGATCGCCAAGCCGGATTGCAAGAACGGCTTCATTCTCGACGGCTTCCCGCGCACCATCCCGCAGGCCGAGGCGTTGGACGCCATGCTCAAGAAGGCGGGGCTCAAGATCGACCACGTGATCGAAATGCGCGTCGACGACGAGGCCATGGTCAGCCGCATCACCGGGCGCTACGCCTGCGCCAAATGCGGGGCCGGTTACCACGACACCCTGCAGATGCCCAAGACCAAGGGGGTTTGCGACAAGTGCGGCGGAAAGGAGTTCACCCGCCGTGCCGACGACAACGCCGATACCGTCCGCTCGCGGCTCAAGGCTTACCACGCCCAGACCGCTCCGATCGCCGACCACTACCGGAAAAAGGGCAACCTCAAGGGGGTCGACGGCATGGCCCCGATCCCGGAAGTGACCCGCCAAATCGCGGCGATCCTGGGTTAGGGGAGAGGGGTAGGAAACAGGGTAGGAATGGTTGACAGGTCGCAATCCACGCGTATAATCCGCGCCTCTTTCCGCCCTCGCGGAGAGATTATCTTTTATTTCCAGATACTTAAGGAGAACCGGCCTTGGCGCGAATCGCTGGCGTGAACATTCCGACCGCCAAAAGGGTCGAGGTCGCCCTCACGTATATCTACGGTATCGGCCCGGTGCTGTCGAAGAAGATCTGCGGCGAGGTCGGCATCCCCGCCAACCGTCGGGTCAATCAGCTGACCGAAGAAGAGATTCTCCGCATCCGCGAGGTCATCGACCGCGACTACACGGTCGAAGGCGACCTCCGCCGCGAGGTGGCGACCAACATCAAGCGCCTGATGGATCTCGGCTGCTATCGGGGCTTGCGCCATCGCCGCGGCCTGCCGGTGCGCGGCCAGCGAACCCACACCAACGCGCGCACCCGCAAGGGCCCCGTGCGCATTGCCATCGCCGGCAAGAAGAAAGTTACCAAGGGCTGATCCGTCCCTCTCCGGACTAGCCTCCGTTCGACCGTCGCTCGAAGTCACTCGCAAGGAACGATCATGGCCAAAACCGCATCCGCTCCCGCCCAGGCTGCCGCCGAAGCCAAACCGGCAACGCGCGCGCGGCGCAAGGAGCGCAAGAACATCGTCTCCGGCATCGCGCACGTGAACGCCAGCTTCAACAACACGATGATCACCATCACCGACGCGCAGGGCAACGCCATCGCCTGGGCGTCGGCCGGCAGCTCGGGCTTCAAGGGCTCGCGCAAGTCGACGCCCTACGCCGCCCAGGTGGCGGGCGAGGCGGCCGGGCGCAAGGCGCTCGAACACGGGATGAAAACGCTCGAGGTCGAAGTCAAAGGTCCGGGCTCGGGGCGCGAATCCGCGCTGCGCGCCCTGCAAAACGTCGGCTTCACCATTACCGCCATCCGCGATGTGACGCCGATACCGCACAACGGTTGCCGGCCGCGCAAGCGTCGACGGGTCTAGGCGTCCGACGTCGTCTTTCGATCGTGCTCGGCGCGCGGCGCGCCTTGCCGCCAGTCATAGCGAACAAGAGGATCGATCCGTGATTCAGAAAAATTGGGAAAAGCTGATCAAGCCGTCCAAGCTCGAAATCCACGCGAGCGACGATCCGAAACGGCGTGCGACCATCATCGCCGAGCCGCTCGAGCACGGGTTCGGCCTGACGCTCGGCAACGCGCTCCGGCGGGTGCTGCTGTCCTCGCTCCAGGGCGCGGCGGTCACCTCGATCCAGATCGACGGCGTGCTGCATGAATTCTCGACCATCCCCGGCGTGCGCGAGGACGTGACCGACATCGTCCTTAATATCAAGATGCTTGCCATCAAGATGCACGGCGACGGGCCGAAACGCATGACGCTGACGGCCGAAGGACCGTGCGAAGTCACCGCTGGCATGATTTCGGCGGGCGGCGATATCGAAATCCTCAATCCCGATCTCGTCATCTGCGCCCTCGACAAGAAAGCGACGCTGAACATGGAACTGATGGTCGAGTCGGGCAAAGGCTACGTTCCCGCCAATCAGAGCCGTCCGGAAGATTCGCCGATCGGGCGCATTCCGGTGGATGCCGTGTTTTCGCCGGTGCGGAAAGTGGCCTATAAGGTCGACGCTACTCGCCACGGCCAGTACACCGATTACGACAAGCTCACGCTCGACGTCACCACCAATGGCACTGTCAGCCCCGAGGACGCGGTCGCGCTCGCGGCGCGCATCGTCACCGACCAGATGCAGCTCTTCATCAATTTCGAGGAACCGAAACTCGCCACCGCGGTGGATGCGCGCGAAGACCTGCCGTTCAGCCGCAACCTGCTGAAAAAAGTCGAGGAATTGGAACTGTCGGTTCGTTCGGCCAACTGCCTCAAGAACGACAACATCATTTACATCGGCGATCTGGTCCAGAAGTCGGAGGCGGAAATGCTCCGCACTCCGAATTTCGGGCGCAAGTCGCTTAACGAAATCAAGGAAGTGCTCGCCCACATGGGGCTGCATCTCGGCATGCAGATTCCCAATTGGCCGCCCGAGAACATCGAGGAACTGGCCAAAAAGCTGGAAGAGCCGTACTGAGATCGCCGAAAGGGAATTCCGCCCATGCGTCACGCCAATCGAGGCCGCAAACTGAACATGAAGACGCAGCATCGCCATGCGGTGCTGCGCGACCTCGCGACGGCGCTGTTTCGTCACGAGCAGATTTCGACCACGCTGCCCAAGGCCAAGGAACTGAAGCGCTTCGCCGAACGGCTGGTGACGCTCGGCAAGAAGGGCACGCTCGCTGCTCGGCGCCAGGCGGCGGCGATCCTGCGCGACAACGAAGTGGTGCAGAAGCTGTTCGGGCCGCTCGCCACCCGCTACAAGACGCGTCGGGGGGGCTACACCCGCGTGCTCAAGGCGGGCTTCCGCTACGGCGACGCGGCGGCGATGGCTTTTATCGAGTTGGTCGACCGCGACCGTGCCGCCAAGGGCGCCGCCGACCGCGCACGCACCAAGAAGGCGGCCGAGGAAGCGGCCAAGGCCGAAGCATCCGCCGCGGCCTGACGCGGCGCGCGCGCCCCGCGCGCATCAATACCGATTTTAGCGTGGGCGGCCCGTCGCTAACGGGCCGCCTTATGCTTTTGACGATGATCGGTAAATAATATATATTAAACGAATCAATGGGTTAGACAATTTTCACCGTGCCGAAAGGGGCTTCGGCGCGCCTATATACTGCCATGCTCCGGACCCCAAAGGTCGACGAGGCTCTCGCCATGATGCTTCAGCCGCGCGCATCGATCCTGGTCGTTTTGGCGATGGCCTTGGCGACCGGCCTGGTCGCGCCGCTTGCGGCTCAGGACACGCGCGTGCCGCAAACCCGCGCCGAAATGCACGCGTCCTTCGCGCCCCTGGTACGCAAGGCGGCCCCGGCGGTGGTCAACATCTACACCAGCAAAGTGGTGCGGACCCGGCGTGGCCCGACCCTGTTCGACGATCCCTTCTTCCGTCGCTTCTTCGGCGAGGCGTTCCCCGGCTTCGAAAGCCAGCGCGAGCAGACCCAGAACTCCCTCGGTTCGGGCGTGATCCTGCGGCCCGAGGGACTGGTCGTCACCAACGCCCACGTGATCGAGGGCGCCGAACAGATCGTGGTCGTATTGGCGGACCGCCGCCAGTTCCCGGCCCAGGTGATCGGACGCGACGAGCGCACCGACATCGCCATCCTGCGCGTCGAGGCGGGCGAGCCGTTGCCGCACCTGGAGCTTGGCGATTCGGACGCGCTCGAGGTCGGCGACATCGTGCTCGCCATCGGCAATCCGTTCGGGGTCGGCCAGACCGTGACCAGCGGTATCGTTTCCGCGCTCGCGCGCACCAACGTCGGCGTATCCGATCTCAACTCCTTTATTCAGACCGACGCCGCCATCAATCCCGGCAATTCCGGCGGCGCCCTGGTGGCCATGGACGGGCGCGTGGTCGGGATCAACACCGCCATCTTTTCCCGCTCGGGCGGTTCGCACGGCATCGGATTCGCAATTCCCTCGACCATGGTGCGCGCCGTGATCGCCGGCTTCGCCAAGGGGGACGGGCGGTTGGTCCGGCCTTGGCTCGGCGCCGTCACTCGCGCCGTCGGTCCCGACGACGCTTCCCAGTTGAAGCTGCCCCGACCCGTGGGCGCGGTGGTCGAATCTGTCCATCCCAAGAGCCCGGCGGCCAAGGCCGGCATCCGTCCCGGCGACGTGATCCTGTCTGTAAACGGCCGCGAGATCGAAGACGACAACGCGCTTCGCTACCGCATCGCCACCCTCGCGCTCGGCGATACCGCGACCTTCAAGCTGTGGCGCAAGGGCGCAAGCGTCGAGGCGCGCGCACCTCTCGAAGCGCCGGTCGAGGATCCGCCGCGCGATCTCACCGCGCTGTCCGGGGCGCACCCGTTGGCTGGCGCGGTGGTCGCCAACATGTCCCCGGCGCTGGCCGAGGAACTCGGCGGCGAGCGCTTTCCCGCCGGGGTTTACGTTCTTCAAATCCGCGGCGGCTCGCCGGCGGCGCGTTTCGGCTTCCGTCCTGGCGACGCGCTGCGCGAGTTGAACGGTCGCAAGGTGGAAACGGTGCGCGAATTGGTCCAGGTGCTGGAGCGTCCGGCGGAACGCTGGGCGATCGGCCTCGACCGCGGCGGCCAGCGCCTGTCGGTGGTGATCGGGCGATGAGCACCTTGTTCGAAGCCCAGGCCCCGCGGCCGCTTGCCGATCGGCTCCGGCCCGCGTCGCTCGCCGAAGTGGTCGGCCAGGACCATCTGCTCGGCCCCGAGGGACCGATCGGGCGGATGGTGCGCGCGGGCAAGCTCGGCTCGATCATCCTGTGGGGACCGCCCGGTTCGGGCAAGACCACCATCGCCCGCTTGCTCGCCGAGCACACCTCGCTGCACTTCGAGCCGCTTTCGGCCGTGTTCTCGGGCGTCGCCGATCTCCGCCGGGTGTTCGACGCGGCCCGCAAGCGCCGCCAGGCGGGGCAGGGGACGCTGCTGTTCATCGACGAAATTCACCGTTTCAACCGCGCCCAGCAGGACGGTTTTCTGCCCTACGTCGAGGACGGCACCGTGACCCTGGTCGGCGCGACCACCGAGAACCCATCGTTCGAGTTGGTTGCGGCCCTGCTCTCGCGCTGCCAGGTGCTGGTGTTGAAGCGCCTGGACGACGCGGCGCTCGAAGCCCTGATTGCGCGGGCGGAGAAGATCGTGGGGCCGTTACCCTTGACCGGGGACGGCCGAGCGGCGCTCCGCGCCATGGCCGATGGGGATGGTCGCTATCTCTTCAACATGGCGGAGGCGTTGGCCGAAGCCCCGCCCAAAACCGCGCTCGATGCCGCCGGGCTCGCGGCCTTCGTTCAGCGCCGCCGGCCGCTCTACGACAAGGGTCAGGAAGGCCATTACAACCTCATCAGCGCCCTGCATAAGTCGCTGCGCGGTTCCGACACCGACGCCGCCCTCTATTGGCTCGCGCGCATGCTGGCGGGGGGCGAGGACCCGCGCTACATCGCCCGCCGGTTGCTCCGTTTCGCGGTCGAGGACGTCGGCCTTGCCGATCCCGAGGCGGTCCATCAGGCGCTCGCCGCTTGGGACACTTACGAACGCCTGGGCAGCCCGGAAGGGGAAATCGGTCTCGTGCAATGCGTCATCTATCTCGGCACCGCGCCCAAGTCGAATGCGCTCTACGTGGCCGAAGGGGTGGCCAAGCGCGCGGCAGAGGAAACTGGCTCGCTGATGCCGCCCATGCACATCCTCAACGCGCCGACGCGCCTCATGCGCGATCTCGGCTACGGTAAGGGTTACGAATACGACCACGACGCACCGGAGGCTTTTTCCGGCCAAAACTATTTCCCGGACGGCATGGCGCGGCGGCGGTTTTACGAGCCGACCGAGCGCGGCTTCGAGCGCGAGATCGCCAAGCGCCTCGAATACTGGGACAAGCTGCGCGAGCGGCGCGTAGCGACCACGAAGGGATAATGGCCATGTCGATCCAGATGATTGTTTCCATCGCCGTCGGCGGGGCGGCAGGCGCGGTCGCGCGCCATGCCCTGATGGGCGCGGTCGGCCATTGGCTCGGCACGGGCTTTCCCTGGGCGACGCTCGCGGTCAATACGATCGGGTGTTTCGTCATGGGGGCGCTGACGGAAGCCTTCGCGCTTGCCTGGTCGGCAAGCCCGGAGATGCGGGCGTTTCTGACGGTCGGATTTCTCGGCGCGTTCACCACGTTTTCCGCTTTCACTCTCGATGTCAACCTGCTGATGGTGCAGGGGCGGTTGATGCCCGCGGCCCTTTATGTCGCGGCGTCCGTGCTGTTGACCATTCTGGCGTTCTTCGCCGGCATGGCTTTGTTGAGGCAACTTTTGCCATGAACGCGCGTCCGCCCACCACTGTTGCCACCGTGCGGGTCGCTGCTGACGAGGACGGGCTGCGCCTGGATCGCTGGTTCCGCCGCCATTACCCGGAGCTGACCCACGGGCGGCTGGAAAAACTCCTGCGCACCGGCCAGGTACGGGTCGACGGCGGGCGGGTGAAATCCGGCTTTAGGCTGGTGGCGGGACAAACGGTCCGCGTGCCGCCGCTAGGTCGGCCGTCGAATCGTGCGGCGCCGGAAAAGCCGGTTGCCGCGGCGGATGCACGGATGCTCGCCGCGCGGGTGCTCTACAAGGACGACGACGTGATCGTGATCGACAAGCCCGCCGGTCTCGCCGTGCAGGGCGGAACCGGCACCCATCGGCATCTGGACGCGATGCTGGATGCGCTTCGCTTCGGGGGCGAGCGGCCGCGCTTGGTGCATCGTCTCGACCGCGACACCAGCGGCGTTCTGGTGCTGGCGCGTACGGCCCAGGCGGCGGCCAAGCTTGCGGCCGCCTTTCGCGGGCGCGACGCGCGGAAAGTGTATTGGGCGGCGGTCGCGGGCGTGCCCCATCCGTCCGAAGGCCGCATCGACGCGCCGCTCGCCAAGGAGGGTGGCCCGAAAGGCGAACGGGTGGCGGTGGAGAACGAAGATGGCCAGCGCGCCGTGACGCGTTATCGCGTCGTCGACCGTGCGGGCAAACGCGCCGCTTGGCTGGTGTTGGAGCCTGAAACCGGCCGCACCCACCAGTTGCGGGTGCATGCCGCCGCCCTCGGCACGCCTATCTTGGGTGACGGCAAGTACGGCGGGAAAGGCGCGTTTCTGAGCGGGAGTAGTATCTCGCCCAAGCTGCATTTGCACGCTCGGGCGATCCGCATACCCCATCCGCGTTCGGGGACGATCGAAGTCGCCGCGCCGCTGCCCGAACACATGGCCGCGACTTGGCGATTCCTCGGGTTCGATTCGGCGAATGAAAATAGGCCATTCGGCGACGGAAAAATCCTGCGGCCGGAAAAATCCCATTTTAGGACGCCCGAACATGGGGTTGCGGTGGATGCGTAAAGAACTATATACACCTCTAGCTATATACGACTCCAACAATGCAGCCAGGGGTGTAGCTGACGATGACGGCGTATCGATTTCTTTGGGCGTTGGCGTTGAGTGGAAACGTACTTCTGGCGGCCGAACCGGTGATGGCGCAGGGTTCCGAACTCAATCTCGATATCGTCGCCAAGTGCGAAAGCACGGATGCTCAGTTCGAAATCGTCAACAAGGGCGAACGATGGCCGGGAATGGCAACCATATTCCTCCTTCGTGCCGACAATCACGCCGTGATCTCGCAGCGCCAGTTGCGCATGACGGTCGGCCAGCGCATCGTATTTCGGGCCCGGGAAGCGCCAGACACAATCGGGGTCGGATTGTGGATCAATCCGGATTGGTACAAGCGCGAATTTATGTTCGACGCCGTCATTCACTGCGAGTAAGGTCGCGTTTCGTCGCGCCCGATTGGCGCAACGCGAGGAGGTGGCCGTGACCGTACCACCACCCCTTCGCCTCGCGGTGTTCGATTGCGACGGTACTCTGGTCGACAGCCAGCATTCCATTGTCGCGGCGATGCGTGCGGCGTGTGCCGCCCAGGAGCTGGCGGAACCGTCAGCCGAGAAAATCCGCCGGGTGGTTGGCCTTCATTTGCTCGAAGCCATTCGCGCTCTATTGCCCACCGAATCCGACGGCACCATCGAGCGCGTCCACGCCGACTACATCGCCGTGTTCCGCGATTTGCGCGCAAGGGATTTGGTGCAAGATCCTCTCTATCCCGGCGCGCGCGAAGCCATCGAGTGTCTCAACGTGACGGGCTGGCTGCTCGGCGTCGCCACCGGCAAGTCCCATCGCGGCCTGATGGCGACGCTGGAGCGCCATGTGCTGGCCGATCGATTCGCCACCTTGCAGACGGCGGACCGGGCCGCGGGCAAGCCGCACCCCGAAATGTTGCATAAGGCGATGGCCGAAACGGGTGCCGATCCGTCGGCGACGGTGATGATCGGCGATACCACCTTCGACATGACGATGGCGCGCGCCGCCCGCACCAGGGCGGTAGGCGTGGCGTGGGGGTATCACCATGCCGATGAGTTGCGCGCCGCCGGCGCCGACTGCATCGTCTCCCGTTTTGCCGAGCTGCCGGCTGCCCTCGCGGCGTTGATGGGGGAAGCGACATGAAAACCCTAGGAAAAATACTGGGCGGTTTCGTTGTGCTCGCCGTCGCCGTGATCGTCGCCGGGGTCGCGGTTCTGAAGTCCATGGATTTCGATAACTACCGCGGCTTGATCGCCGACCAGGTCAAGGCCGCGACCGGGCGCGAACTGGTGATCGCGGGGCCGCTCAAGGTGGAAGTGTCGCTCAATCCGGCGCTCGCGGTCGAAGGCGTGACGTTCGCCAACGCCCCTTGGGGCTCGCGCAAGGACATGATCGTCCTCAAGCGCCTGGCGGCAGAAGTCCAGCTGTTGCCGTTGCTCCGGGGCGAGGTGCGCGTGAATCGGATGGTGCTGAGCGGCCTCGACGCTCTGTTCGAGATCGACGGCCAGGGCCGCGCCAACTGGGATATCGCGCCCGCCGGGCCGCCGTCGGCCCGGCCCGCCGGCGACAGCCGATCGCTGCCGGTGTTCGACAAAGTGGACATCCGCGACGTGCGGATCGATTATCGCGACGCGCGCGACGGAACCGCAATGAATCTGACGGTCGAGGCGTTCGCCCTGGAAAGCAAGGATGCCGAAAGTCCGATCGCCGTGACCCTTAAGGCGGCGCACGACGGACGGGCGGTTTCGGCCACGGGGCGGATCGGCGCCCTCAAGTCGCTGATGGAGGCAAATGCCCGTTATCCCGTTCGGCTGGAGATCGAAATCGCCGGGGTGAAAGCGGCCGTCGACGGCCACGTTGTGAACCCGCGCGCACCGAAGGAGTTCGATTTCAAGGCCACGCTTGCGGGCGACTCCGTTTCCGCCCTTCTGCCCCCGGGACAAAATATGCCCGCGGTCGGGCCGCTCAAGGCCGCGTTTCGGATCAAGGGCCAGGGGCGCACCTACGCGATCGAAAATCTGGAGGCTGGCATTGGACAAAGCGATTTTGCCGGATCGGCGCGCATCGCGTTCGCGCCACCCGTGGCGGACGTTACCGCCACGCTGCATTCCCGGCGGGTCGATCTCAAGGCGTGGCTGCCCCCGGGCGCGAAGGCCGAGAAGCCATCCGCGAAGGGCGGCCGCGTGTTTCCGGACGATCCCTTGCCGTTGGACGCCTTGCGCATCGTCAACGCGGACGTCAAGCATCGGGTCGAGACGGCCGTATTGCCGAACGGATTGACGGTGCGCGAGGTGGACGCGCATCTGACGTTGAAAGACGGTCGTTTGGCGCTACCGATCGCGTTGGTTGCGGCGGGCGGCCGGATCAAGGCGGACGCGTCGATCGACGGTGCGCGCGCCCCGATCCGGATGGCGTTGCGCCTTGCGGGCGACAACGTGGACTGGGGCCGCTTGCTGGCCGATCTCGGCATGGCCGAGACCGTCTGGGACAGCAAGGCCGAGGCGACGGTCGATCTGCGCGGCGCGGGCAACTCGGTGCGCGCGCTGATGGCGAGCCTCGAAGGCGACGCCAAGATCGTTCTCGGGCCGGGGCGGATCGGCAACAAGTATATCGATCTGGCGGGCGGCGATGCCGTCACCCAGATTTTGACCGCGTTCAACCCTTTCGCCAAATCCGACGAGTTCACCGCGCTCAGATGCGCGGTGGCACGATTCAAGATCGCCGGCGGCGTGGCCGAGGCGCGCGACGGGATTGCGATCGAGACCGGCAAGATGACCGTCGCGGGAGGCGGACGCGCCGATCTCGGCGCCGAGACGTTGAATTTCGCGTTCAAGCCCGAGGCGCGCGAGGGGTTCGGTATCGGGCTCGGCAATCTGGTCGGGCGGGTGCGGATCGAGGGCACATTCGCCGAACCGACGTATGGCTTGGATCCCCTCGCCGCGGTGACCGGGACGGTCGGCGCCGTGACCGGCGCCGTTACCGGCGTGGTGTCAGGGGGACTTTCGACCATTACCGGGGTGCTGACCGGCGAGCGCGCGAAGACCGACCCTTCACCGTGCCAAGTGGCGCTCGGCCTCGCGCCGGCACCTTCGCCATCGGCGCCGGCGGCGGCGGAGCCGAAGCCGGCCGCCGAGGAGAAGAAGCAAGGTATCGGCGACGCGGTGCGGGGGCTCGGCGAAGGTATAGGTCGTGGCCTGAAGGGCATCCTCGGACGTTGAGCGTGATCATGCGCAAGCGCGATCGATTTTACGCGGCCGTTGGCGTGCGAACGGCGTCTCAGGGCTTCGCGATTGCCCTGGACGACCGGCCGGTGCGGACGCCGCTCGGACGGCCGCTTATTTTGCCGACCGAAGCGCTGGCCCAGGCGGTCGGAGATGAATGGGCCTCGCAAGGGAGCGTGATCGCGCCGGCTACCATGCCGCTCACCGGGATCGCCAACACCGCCATCGACCGGGCGCGGGAAGATCGGAATTCGTTCCGCTCCGCCGTGGCGGCTTATGGGCGAAATGATCTGCTGTGCCAACGGGCCGACGCGCCGGCCGACTTGGTGCGCCGGCAAGAAACATCGTGGGGGCCGTGGCTTGCATGGGCGGCGGAACGTTACGGGGCGCGCCTCGCGGTGGGCACCGGGGTCATGCCGGTCCGGCAACCGCCCGAAGCCATGGCCGCGTTGGACGACGCCGTTGGCGCGCTCGACGAATGGACGCTCGCCGCCGCCGGTGTGGCCGTCGCGGCCGGAGGATCTCTCGTGCTGGCGCTCGCCCTGGTCGAGGGGCGCATCGACGGCGGGGAGGCTTTTGCGCTCGCCGTTCTCGACGAAACTTGGCAAAACGAGCGCTGGGGGGAAGATCGGGAAGCGCTCGGCCGGCGCGACGCGATCGCCGCCGATTTGGCGGCGGCGGGGCGGTTTGCACGGTTGGCGCGGGAAAAAACGAGTTAAGCGGCTCGATCTTTCGACGTGATCGAGCTTCGCTGTTCCTGGCGGGAATCGACCACCTTGAGACCGCGTCGATCCGGGTGGACCGGAATGTTCTTCGTTCGCCGGTCGGTGTTGGTCCGATTTGCGTGCTCGCGCCTTTCAGGTCCGTTCCATACCATCCGACGGCGGCGACGATCCGGGCCAAAAAAGTCGGCGAGACGGATGAACAGCCGCGGTTGTTCGATGATGGAGCGGATGCGGAAGAAAAGATGCTGCGCGGCAAAGGGTTTGGCGAGGAATTCGTGAATACCGGCATCGCGGGCGAGATAAACCCGTTGCGAGTCGCAAAACGCGGTAATGACGATAAAAGGCGCGTAGAAGTCCTTACTCAACGGATCGTGGCGCACGCGCCGAACGAAATCGAGCGCGTCCACCTCGGGAGACCAATCGGAGATGATCAGGTCGGCGCCGTGTTCGGCGAAATAGCCGAAGGCATCGGAAACCGCGGCTGCCGGCGCGACCTTTTGAACGCCGAACTGACGCAGGATATCGCACACGATCCCGCGCATCTGCTGGTGCCGTTCCGTCACCAGGATGGACATTCCGCTCAAATTCAAATCCAAATCCGCCACCCGGTTTCTCCGTCAGCAAGAATCGACACACAACCACACCCGCCGCGCGCCGAGCGCACGGAAACGGCTTTACTTCAGATTCAAAATTCCCCCGAAGTTCATCTCTTGTACGTGGAAACGCTCCCACGTGGCGCTCATGGACGCCGTTTTTTGGTAGTCGATCCCTCGGCCGCATGTATATCCATTTATGATCGAATTGAACACTTAGTTTAGCGGGGAGCATAACCCCACCCTAAAGGGTGGCATAACAAGAACTCTTTGGCGGGCTTGAAGGGTCTGCCGTGGCGTTTCTATAAGGGATGGCTCACCATCGCGGATACCAAGCCATTCCGTCGGGGCCGCCTTTCAACCTCCACGCTCCGATTCGCAAGCGAACCGCTTATGCACGACATCATCCGTCAGCTCGATGAAAAACGCCGTCTCGCCCGGTTGGGCGGCGGCGAAAAGCGCATCGAGACCCAGCACGCCAAGGGCAAGCTCACGGCGCGCGAGCGGATCAACGTCCTGCTCGACCCCGACTCCTTCGAGGAATGGGACATGTTCGTCGAGCACCGCTGTGTCGATTTCGGTATGGCCAACCAAGCCATTCCGGGCGACGGCGTGGTGACCGGCTACGGCACCGTCAACGGCCGGCTGGTGTTCGTATTCAGCCAGGATTTCACCGTTTTCGGCGGTTCGTTGTCCGAATCGCACGCGGAAAAGATCTGCAAGATCATGGACCAGGCGATGAAGGTGGGCGCGCCGGTCATCGGACTGAACGATTCCGGCGGCGCGCGCATTCAGGAAGGCGTCGCTTCGCTCGCCGGCTACGCCGAAGTGTTCCAGCGCAACGTCTTGGCTTCGGGCGTGGTGCCGCAAATCTCGGTGATCATGGGACCCTGCGCCGGCGGCGCGGTCTATTCGCCGGCCATGACCGATTTCATTTTCATGGTGCGCGACAGCTCCTACATGTTCGTGACCGGGCCCGACGTGGTGAAGACGGTAACGCACGAGGAAGTCACCCACGAAGAACTCGGCGGGGCGCAAACCCACACCACCCGTTCCGGCGTCGCCGACCGCGCCTTCGACAACGACATCGAGGCGTTGTTGTCGCTCCGCCGGTTTATCGATTTCCTGCCCGGCAGCAACAAGGAGAAGCCGCCGTCGCGACCCACCCCCGACAGCGCGGATCGGGTGGAGGAATCGCTCGACTCCCTGATTCCCGACAACCCGAACAAGCCCTACGACATGAAGGAGTTGATCCTCAAGGTTCTCGACGAGGGCGATTTCTTCGAAATACAGCCCAATTACGCGGGCAACATCATCACCGGTTTCGGGCGGATGGAAGGCTCGACCGTCGGCATCGTCGCCAATCAGCCGATGGTGCTGGCCGGCTGCCTCGACATCGCGTCGTCGATCAAGGCCGCCCGGTTCGTGCGTTTCTGCGATTGTTTCAACATCCCGATCCTGACCTTCGTCGACGTGCCGGGATTTCTGCCGGGCACGACGCAGGAATTCGGCGGCATCATCAAGCACGGCGCCAAATTGCTGTTCGCGTTCGCCGAGGCGACGGTACCCAAGATCACCGTCATCACCCGCAAGGCCTACGGCGGCGCCTACGACGTCATGAGCAGCAAGCACCTGCGCGGCGACGTCAATTTCGCCTGGCCGAGCGCCGAAATCGCGGTAATGGGGCCCAAGGGCGCGGTCGAGATCATTTTCCGCCAGGATATCGGCGATGCCGCCAAGATCGCGGCGCGCACCGAGGAATACCGCCAGCGCTTCGCCAACCCGTTTATCGCCGGCCATCGCGGGTTCATCGACGACGTGATCATGCCGCGCAACACCCGCGTCCGCCTGTGCCGCAGCCTCAAGATGCTGCGCAACAAGATCCTCGAAAATCCCTGGAAGAAGCACGACAACATTCCGTTGTAGTCCGCTCATGCGCGATATCCAAGACAATGAAAAGACGGCGCGCGCCCGATTGCTCGGCTTCGGCCGGCATTTAACGGTTTATTTTGCGGTGATGCTCGTCCTCGTGGTCGTCAATATGACGACGATGCCGGAGAATCCGTGGTTCATGTGGCCGATGGTTGGCTACGGCGGGGTGTTGGCCGTCCATGCCGCTTACGTCATGGGCTTGTTCGATGTGTTTATGCGCCGAAGCGAAGCGCCGCCGAGCCGCAACGGATAACCGACGATGTTCAAGAAGATCTTGATCGCCAATCGCGGCGAGATCGCCTGCCGGGTCATCAAGACCGCGCGGCGCCTCGGCATCAAGACGGTCGCGGTCTATTCCGAGCCCGACCGCAATGCGTTGCACGTCGAAATGGCCGACGAGGCGGTGGCGATCGGTCCCGCGCCGTCGACCCAAAGCTATTTGGTCATCGACAACATCCTGAAGGCGGTCCGCGAAACCGGCGCGGAAGCGGTCCATCCCGGCTACGGCTTTTTGTCGGAAAAGGCGGTGTTCGCCCGCGCGCTCCGCGACGCCAAGATCACCTTCATCGGGCCTTCGCCCGAAGCCATGGAGGCGCTCGGCGACAAGATCGAATCGAAGAAGCTGGCGGCCAAGGCCAAGGTCAGCACCGTTCCCGGCCACGTCGCCGCGCTCGAGAACGCCGACGCGGCGGTCCAGGCGGCGCGCGCCATCGGCTATCCGGTCATGCTCAAGGCCTCCGCCGGGGGCGGCGGCAAGGGCATGCGCCTGGCCGACAACGACGACGAATGCCGCGAAGGATTCGTCCGCGCCACCAGCGAGGCGCAATCGAGTTTCGGCGACGGCCGCGTGTTCGTCGAAAAGTTCGTGCGCAACCCGCGCCACATCGAAATTCAGATCATGGGCGACACCCACGGCAATGTCGTCTATCTGGGCGAGCGCGAATGCTCACTCCAGCGCCGCCACCAGAAGGTTATCGAGGAGGCGCCGTCGCCCTTGCTCGACGCCAAGACCCGCAAGGCGATGGGCGAGCAGGCGGTCGCGCTGGCCCAAGCGGTCGGCTATTCCTCCGCCGGGACGGTCGAATTCATCGTCGATCAGGAACGCAATTTCTATTTTCTGGAAATGAACACGCGGCTTCAGGTCGAACACCCGGTGACGGAGATGGTTACCGGCTTCGATCTGGTGGAAATGATGATCCGCGTCGCGGCGGGCGAACGTCTGCCGGTTTCGCAAAAGGACATCAAGCTCACCGGCTGGGCGGTGGAATCCCGCGTATACGCCGAAGACCCGTTCCGCAAGTTCCTGCCGTCGATCGGGCGCCTGACGCGCTATCGCCCCCCGAGGGAAAACGACGACGTCCGGGTCGATACCGGCATCACCGAGGGCAGCGAAATCTCGATTCATTACGACCCGATGATCGCCAAGGTGATCACCCGCGGTCGCGACCGCGCGGAAGCGATCGGGCGCATGGCGCGCGCGCTCGATGAGTTCTACATTCGGGGTGTCAACCACAATATCCCGTTCCTCGCTTCCTTGATGGCCCATTCCCGTTTCAAGGAAGGGCGACTGTCGACCGGCTTCATCGCCGAGGAATATCCCAACGGGTTCCATCCCGCGGACGCGGTCCACGATCGTCCTAGCGTGCTGGTGGCCACGGCGGCCGTTGTTCATCACGCCTACCAGGAGCGGGCGGCGCGGATCGCCGGCCAGGTTCCCGGTCACGAACGTCGCGTCGCCAATGAATGGGTCGTTCGCATCGATGAGAGCGAACATTCGGTCGTGGTGACACGCACGGCGAACGGGTTCGAGGGCACACTCGCCGGCCGTCCTTTTCGTATCCGCACCGATTGGACTCTGGGCGAGCCGTTGTTCGAAGGCGATTTTGACGGCGAGCCGCTCTGCCTGCAGGTCGAGCGCAGCGGCATTGCCTACCGTCTGTCCCACGCCGGCACCGAAACCGACGCCTTGGTGTTCGGCCCGCACGTGGGACCGCTGTGGCGTCTGATGCCGGTCAAGAAGGCCGCCGACACCTCGAAATTCCTGCTGTCGCCGATGCCCGGCCTGTTGGTAAAGGTCTCCGTTTCCGAAGGCCAAGAGGTGAAGGCGGGCGAGGAGCTGGCCGTCATTGAAGCGATGAAAATGGAAAACGTCCTGCGCGCGGAACGTGACGGCACCGTTGCCGCAGTCAAGGCCAAGTCCGGCGACAGCCTGACCGTCGATCAGGTGATTCTGGAGTTCCGTTGACGTACAGATGACGCCCGAGTCGGAAGAAACATTATCCGTTCGAGTCGTGATTACGGGGCGCGTTCAGGGGGTGTGGTTCCGCGCCTGGACGGTGGAACAAGCCGGCCGTCTTGGGCTCGCGGGATGGGTGCGCAACCGCGCCGGAGGCGCGGTCGAGGCGGTATTTTCGGGGCCGCGCGCCAAGGTCGACGAAATGATCGCCGCGTGCCGGCGAGGCCCCCCGGCGGCGCGGGTGGAGGATGTCGCGGTCGAACCGTGCGATCCTCCCGGCGGCGCCGGATTCATCCAGCGATCGAGCGTTTGATTATGTGGCGGGAAATAATTAATCGTATCGTCACTTCTCCGCGATCAATTGTATTTAACGCGATCGCGGCAGCATTGTTGTTCTCGCTTTTATTTGGTCTGTTGGTATCTCCGCAGTGGTCGGGGAAATATTTAACGGCGGCGTTAATGGGGGCAACGCTGGCTGCTCTCATTGGGAACTTCGAGCATATAGAATCTTTCAAAGCCTCGTCATCTGGTATCGAGGCAAAGACCCGCGAAGTTGTTCGGCGAGCGGAAACCACCCTGCAAGAGTTGCAAAACCTCGCTGCAATGATGGGACCCTTGCTAATTGACTTGATCGTCGGTGGCGGCCGTTGGGGCGGAAGAGGGACTCCGGCAGACAAAGACGCACAAAAAAACAAGTTCTCGAAATACTGCGCGATGTTGGCCTCTCTCAGGCACGCATCGACGAGATCGCACTAACAGACCGTCGCTGGGTCGTCATTGATTACGTTGGTTATATTCTAAGCAATCGGTTGGCCAATCGACTCGATTCTAAAAAACGGCGTGAATGGAATAATTTCATCGAAGAATTCTCTGCCAGTTTTGATCGACCAGGGCCGGACGAGATTCAAGCTTTCCTGGAAAGGCTCGGATTGCTCGATGACGTGGCAAGAGAGTTGATAGAAGACTACCGTCATTATCTTGCAACTGGGAAACATCGGCGCCCTGAGATTTGGGCGCGGCGTGGAGAAGGGTAATGACGGCATTGCAAGGGGACGGCGTCCATTACGCGGCCGCTGCTGTTTTTCTCCGCCCGGTGCGTCCAGCCGTGCCTTTCGGTTCAGTCTTAAGCGGCACGAAATCGACGATCAGCTTGCGACCGGTCGCCAGGGCGTAGCCTTCGAGGGTCGCAAGTTCCGGCACATGCCGGCCTGATTCGATCCGGGCAATGGCGGCTTGTTTCGCGCCGATCCGCGTCGCCAACTCCTTTTGGGTGAGGCCCGCCGAGCGGCGAATTTGCATGAGTCGCGCCGCCAGCTTTTCCTCCAGCTTCAACGCCTCGTATTCAGCTTTTACTTCCGGGTTTCGGAGAAGCCGCCGCTTCAATTGCTTTAAGGTCGTCATGTCGCTTCCTTCGCTCGTTGTTCCGCCAGGCGGAGGTTCCGCGCAGGCGTCTTTTGCGTTTTCTTCTGGAAGGCGTGGACGATGACCACCCGTTCCCCCCGGGTGACGAATAGTGCCCGTCCAACACCCTCCTGGCCCTTGGCCCGCAACTCGTAAAGACCGCCGCCGAGATGGTCGATGTGCGGCGGACGAAGCGCCGGTAGCCCGCGGGCCTCGATTTGCCCCATGATCCACAAGAGCTTGGCCTGGACCTTGGGCGGCAAGGTGGCGATTTCGTCGTCCACCGCCTCGCTCAGGGTTTCGACCGTCCAGGCCATTATCCTTGATATAACATTTGTGTTATTTTTGCAACTCTGGCAACTGGGTGCTCTCTCCGAACACGTCGGCGAACGTCGCCATCAGGGCGGTATCCATGTCGGCCGCACTCGCGGTGATGCCGAGATCGAGGAGCGACGTCACGCGCCCGCCGGCGATGCCGCACGGTACGATCCCCGCGAAATGGCCGAGGTCGGGATCGACATTGATCGAAACGCCGTGATAGCTGATCCAGCGGCGGACCCGCACGCCGACGGCAGCGATCTTCGCCTCGTCGCCCGGCCTGCCGCCGTGGGCCGCCAGGTCGACCCAAATGCCGATGTAGCCGGGGCGGCGGAAGCCGCGCACCCCGAACCGGGCGAGGGCGGCGATGACCCAGTCCTCGATGCGGCAGACGTAGGCGCGCACGTCCCGGCCCCGCCGATTAAGGTCGAGCATCAGATACGCGATCCGTTGGCCGGGGCCATGATAGGTGTAGCGCCCGCCCCGGCCGGCGCGGAATACGGGGAAGCGATCGGGCTGAAGCAGCTCGGCCGGGTCGGCGCTGGTGCCGGCGGTATAGAGCGGCGGGTGTTCCAGCAACCAAACGCATTCGGGCGCCCGGCCTTGGCCGATGTCGGCGACCCGCGCCTCCATGAAGGCGAGCGCTTCCGGATAGGGGACCGGAATATCGGAGACGCGCCATTCGACCGAAGGCGGCATGGACATGGGCAGGCGTTTCCGGGGTCTTGCCTTGCGCGGACAGAGGGGATTTGCTATTTCCGGGCGTTATCAACGGTCATTTGCGGCCTCGTCGCAAGAGCAAAAGGCTCGTGTGACGTCGCTGCGGGGAAATATCGCGGTCGTGGCGGAACTGGTAGACGCGCAGCGTTGAGGTCGCTGTGGGGGCAACCCTGTGGAAGTTCGAGTCTTCTCGACCGCACCATATTTCCAGGCCCGCGCCCCGATAGGGGCGCATTAATTTAATACGCACGTCACGCGGCTAGGCGCGCGTTCGCACGACAATTCGCCCGCGCGATTATTTATCGCCGGGCCGTTTTACTAGGCGCTCATCGAAGGATTAGGCCATGAGCGAACGGGAGCCCGACCAGGAAGCGCCTCCCGGCGACGCCGGACCGGAGAGCCCGGAAGCCTATCCGCTCGACCGGGTCGCGGAGGAGATCGCCGACGCGATCGCCGCCGAAGATATCCCGCGCGTCAAACGGATCCTCGAGCCGCTGCATTACGCCGACGTCGCCGATCTGCTCGAAAGGCTTGCGATCGAAGATCGCGGCGCGTTGGTCGAAATTATCAAGCGCGATTTCGACCCCGAAATTCTGCACGAGCTGGACGAGAAAGTCCGCGACGACATCATCGCCAAGCTCGGCCTCGAGAATGTCGCGGCGGCCGTCCGCGAACTCGACAGCGACGATGCCGTCAACGTCGTCGAGGAGTTGCCCGAGGACGAGCGGAAGAAAGTTCTTGCCGCGATTCCCGCCGAAGAGCGTGCCGTCATCCGCGATGCCCTGGCCTATCCCGAGGACAGCGCGGGACGCCTGATGCAGCGCGAGCTGGTCGAGGTGCCGCCGCATTGGACCGTGGGCGAAACCATCGACTTTATCCGGCGCACCGCTGACGACGAGCAACGGGATTTGCCGGAAGTATTCTACGACATCTTCGTGGTGGACGGAGAAGGCAAACCTCTCGGCGCCATTCCCCTCAGCCGATTGTTGCGGACACGGCGGCAGGTTCCGGTAACCGAGATCATGGAAACCGAGATGCAGCTGATTCCGGCAGCCATGGACCAGGAAGAAGTCGCATTCCTGTTTCGCCAGCGCGACCTGGTCTCGGCACCGGTGGTCGACGAGGCGGGAAAGCTGGTGGGCGCGATTACCGTCGACGACGTCGTGGACGTGATCCAGGAGGAAAACGAGGAAGATTTTCTCCGGTTGGGCGGCGTTGGGCGCGCCGATCTCTACAGCGCCACGGTGGATACGACCCGGTCGCGCTTTACGTGGCTGCTGGTCAATCTGGCGACCGCGATCCTCGCCTCGATCGTCATCGGCTGGTTCGACGCCACCATCGAGCAGATGGTGGCGTTGGCGGTGTTAATGCCGATTGTCGCTTCCATGGGCGGCAATGCCGGCACGCAGACGTTGACGGTGATGGTGCGCGCATTGGCCACCAAGGAGCTGACGGCGGTCAACGCCGCGCGGGTGATCGGCAAGGAAGTCGTCGTCGGGAGCCTCAATGGCGTGTTGTTCGCAGTTATCACCGGCATTGTCGCCTGGATGTGGTTCGACAGCGCCACCTTGGGTGCTGTCCTCGGCATGGCGATGATCGTCAACCTAGTGGTTGCCGGACTCGCCGGATCGACGATTCCGCTGGTGCTGGCGCGCGCCGGCATCGATCCGGCGGTCGGCTCGGGCGTGATCCTGACCACGGTCACCGACGTAGTCGGTTTTTTCGCTTTTCTCGGGCTCGCTGCTTGGCTTCTCCTCGGCAACTGAACCCAGGCGGGTTGGGGAATCCAGTCTCATAGAGGCTTCGCCAGACGGCTGGTATTCATTGGCGGGAGAGGGGAAGGGAAGGATTCACGCGACAACGCCGATGTCGTCCACTGCCGCCGCCGGACCGAATCCGGCCCTGCTCACGACCGCCGGCAAGCCGCCGCGCGATTATCGTCTCGATTTTTTTCGCGGGCTGGCGCTGTTTTTCATTTTCGTCGATCATATTCCGAACAACGTCGCGAGTTGGGTGACGGTCCGCAATTTTGGCCTCAGCGACGCGACCGAAATTTTCATTTTCATTTCCGGCTATTCGGCGATGCTGGCTTACGGCATCTCGATGGAACGGAAGGGATTCCTTTTCGCTTCGGCCCAAGTGCTCCGGCGGTGCTGGCAAATCTACATCGCGCACGTTTTTCTGGTGACATTGTTCATCGGCCACGTGATCTATGTCGGGCAGCGCTACAACAACCCGATGTTCGCCGACGAGATGGGATTGTCGGCCTTCGTGGCCGAGCCGCACACGGCGTTGATGCAGGCGTTATTGCTGAAATTCAAGCCCGTCAATCTCGATGTCTTGCCGCTCTATGTGGTGTTGCTGGCGATTTTTCCGGCGATCTTATGGAGCCTGAAACATAGGCCGGTGATGACGCTGGCCGGATCGGCGGCGGTTTATGCGTTTGCCAATTATTTCAACGTCAACCTGCCCGGCTATCCGGATGGCGTGTGGTTCTTCAATCCGTTCGCCTGGCAGTTTCTGTTCGTGATCGGGGCCTTTTTGTGCCGTGTGCGCGATTTTCGTCCGAGCAAGCGCTTGCCGGTCGGGCCTTCGGCCGCGTTCGCGGCGGTTTACCTGCTGTTCAGTTTGTTTTTGGTCGCGTCATGGTCCAATCCCACCCTCGCGGCGATGGTTCCTCGCGGTCTCGCCAAGGTGATCTACCCGATCGACAAAACGAATCTTGACCTTTTGCGACTGTTCCACTTTCTGTGTCTGGCTTATTTGGTGGTGATTGCGGTTCGAATCGACGCCCCGTTTCTGCGTTGGCCCGTATCGAAGCCGGTCATCCTTTGCGGACAGCATTCGCTGCAAATCTTCTGCCTGGGCGCTCTGCTGTCTTTTTTGGGTCACTTTTTCCTGACCGAATTCAATTCCACTTGGATTGCCCAGATTTCGGTCAGTGCCACGGGCATCGTGGTTATGATTCTATTTGCCGGGCTGTTGACCTGGTATCGCAAGCAGGAGGCGGCGGCGCGCACTGCCGCGCCAAGGACTTCTTCGACATGAGGACGGCTATGAGACTATTCATTGCGATTTGGACTCTTGGTTTTGTTGGTTTGATAACCGCGGATCGGGCGCCGGCATCCGATCCGGGCATCGACTGGTGCCGGGTGCCGGAGAACCTCGTTCGCGCGGATTCGCCCTTGCCGCGCGTGGCCGAAGCGATCGAGAAAAACCAACCGATCAAGATCGTCGTTCTCGGCACCATGTCTTCGACCGGCATGGGGGCGGGGGTTACCGCCGCTTTTCGTTCTTATCCCGAAAGACTGCGCGAGGAGCTGAACCGCCGATATTCACACATGCCGGTTACGTTGGTGAATTTGGCGCAGCGCGGCTGGACGGCGGTCGACATGGCGGCGGCGATCGAAGCCAAGGTGATTCCGCTCAAGCCGACGGTGGTGATTTGGCAAACCGGTTCGGTCGAAGCGGTACGAGGTCTCGACGTCAATCTGATGGGCGAGGCCATCGGCGCGGGTATTGTCAAGCTTCGCGAGGGCCATAGCGACGTGATATTGATCGAGCCGCAGTACAATCCGCGCGCGGCGGCGATGATCAATTTCGAGCCCTACGCCGAATACATGCAGCGGATCGCCGACAGTTGGGATGTCATTTTGTTCAATCGCCATGACATCATGAAGTACTGGGTTGAGGAAGGTATTGCCAAATTCGACGATCCAAGTCGCGCGTTACAGAGACTCAACGCCGACCAAGTGCACGATTGCCTGGGACAGTTGCTGGCCGATATCGTCGAACGCGCCGCGCGCCGCGCCCCAGGTGCCGCCGGAGAGACTTCACCGCGGTGAGCGGGCGATATCGGACGGCCGGACGATATTTTCGATCTGATTGGCGAGCAATTGGGCGATGCAGTCGTAACTGAGATCGTTCAAGTGCAAGCCGTCCGGCGACAGCATGGTCTTGAAATCGAAACGGCCGCTATCGATCCAATATTTCATAATCGTATGGCGGGGGAACAGGACGACGCCTTCTTCGGTAGCGGCGGTATGAATCGCGTCGATGAAATCCATTCGGTCGGGCATATCGTTGAAACGCGGGGCAAACTGCGGCGCCATCAAGATCACGTCGGCGCCGGCGCGGCGCAGAAGCCTCAGTCCCTCCGCGATATCGCGGCGGAAATGGGCCGGATCCTGCTCGCGTAAGGCGGCGTTGGTACCGGTTTGCCAAATCACGAGATGCGGCTCGGCCGCGAGCACGTCTTTTTCGAAGCGCGCAATCATCTGCCGCGATGTTTCGCCGCCGATTCCCCGGTTGATGACGGTGATCGGCACGGCGGGAAAGCGCCGGACAAGCTCTTCGCGCAAGCGCGCGGGATAGCTGGCGCCGGAGTGGCTGGCGCCGGCGCCCGCGGTCGAGGACGACCCCACGGCGACGATCACGAGGGGTTGGCCGGTAGCCAGCCTCGCGGTCGTCAAGGGTAGCAGCCGGCGCGTGTCGATCATGCCGCCGGGAATCCGGCAGTGCGGCGATACGCCTTGCTCCGATGGCGTCGCGTTCGTAGGGTCGACCGCAACGGTTAGGGCAATCAGGGCGGCAAGCACCGCCGTCATGGATGAAAAGCGCGAGATGGCCATAAGGGCAATGGGTGGGGACTTAGGCAAGCCAGGGACGCGGCTGTTCATGCACTGGGATCGGGTTATCATCTATCCATCCGTCGGCAAGGGACAAGTTTCCTTTTCCTTTACGTAAACGTCAAGTACACTCGGCCCCCCATGACGGATACTTTCGGCATCGCCGATCTCGCCCGCGAATTCGGCGTGACCACGCGCACCATTCGTTTTTACGAGGACCGCGGATTGCTCGCGCCGCACCGCGCCGGGCAGCGGCGGGTCTATGCCGCCCGCGACCGGGTTCGGCTCAAGCTGATCATGCGCGGGAAAAGGCTCGGATTTTCGCTGTCCGATATCCGCCAGATCCTCGATCTCTACGACGTCGATCCGACCGAGGTGGCGCAACTCAAGCTGTTCGTGGAGAAGCTGCGCGAGCGCAAGAAGGTTCTGGAGCGCCAGCGGGCGGATATCGTCGCGCTGCTCAGGGAATTGGACGGCTTCGAGCAACGTTCGCTCGTCCTGCTGGCCGAAAAGGACAAGAGAAAAACCCGTGTTGGCTAAACCGTCCGCGCAGGCACCGATCGCGGTCGCGATCGCCGGGCTCGGCACCGTCGGCCGCGTCGTCGCGCGCTCGCTCGACCGGGGCATCGACGGACTCGTCCTCGCCGCCGTTTCGGCGCGGGACGAGACCAAGGCCCGCCGAACCGTGGCCGGATTCAAGTCGTCGGTTCCGGTGGTGCCGCTCGATCGCCTTGCCGATATGGCCGACGTGATTGTCGAGTGCGCGCCGCCCGAACGGTTCTTGGAAATCGCCCGGCCGGCGATCGAGCGGGGCCGGATATTCGTGCCGCTGTCGATCACGTCGTTGCTCGGTCATCTTGACTTGGCGGAACGGGCCAGGGAAACCGGCGCCCGCATCATGATTCCGACCGGCGCGCTGCTCGGATTGGACGCGGTGCGGGCGGTCGCCGAAGGAACCGTGCATTCGGTGACCATGGTCACCCGCAAGCCGCCGAAGGGCCTGCGTTCGGCCAAGTTCGTGGTCGAGCGCGGGATCGATATCGATCGCCTCGCGGGGCCGATCAAGCTTTACGAAGGAACGGTGCGCGAAGCCGCCGCCATGTTTCCGGCCAATGTCAATATCGCCGTCGCCCTGGGCTTGGCCGGGATCGGGGTCGACCGCACGCGCTACGAAATCTGGGCCGATCCCGGTATCGACCGCAATACCCACACGGTCAAGGTCGATTCCGATTCGACGCGGTTCGAAATGAGCATCGCCAACATTCCGACCGAGGAAAATCCCGCGACCGGGAAGAATACGGCGCTCAGCGTGATCGCGCTGCTGCGCCGGTTGACCGCGCCCATGGTGGTGGGGAGCTAGGGCGTTCATGAAATCCAAATCCGC
>VGZQ01000008.1 GCA_016872535.1 Rhodospirillales bacterium
TGCGCCCGCTCGTGCGCACGCCGATCACGCCCAATCAATTGACCGTATTCACCCTGGTCGTTGCGCTGGCGGGCGCCAGTTTGCTCGCGGCAGGCAACCCCGCGGCCGCCAACTGGGGCGCGGGCCTATTCGTGCTCGCGCGCTTCCTCGATCACTTCGACGGCGAACTTGCGCGCCAGAAGAACATGAAATCGCGGCTCGGCTATTATCTCGATTATGTTTCGGGCGCGGTCAGCTACGCCGCGCTCTTTTTCGGGATCGGCTGGGGGCTGCAAACGGGCGCGCTCGGCGTTTGGGCGGTTGTGTTGGGCGCCGTCGGCGCGACGGTCGCCGTCGCGGCCATGTTTCTCAACCTGGGTATCGACAAAGCGGCCAAGCTGGAAGATGGCGCCGCCACCGGTTATCCCGGCTACGCTGGGTTCGAACTGGAGGACGGAATCTATCTGCTTGCGCCGATCACCTGGCTTGGCTGGCTCGAGCCCTTTTTCGTACTATGCGGCGCGGGCGCGGGGGTTTACGGACTGTGGACGCTATTCACGCTCATTAGGTTGCGCCGCCACGCTTCTTGATCAACGCCCGAACAGTTGGCGGCGGAATTTCCAGGCGAACAACGCTGCGAACAGCGGCGCGCCAACGGCCGCGGCGACCAACAGGATCGACGCGCCCCCGAGCCAAATCGCGAGCGGCACCACCAGCATGGCATCATCCGGATCGAACTTGGCGAAACCGCCGAGTTCGGCCGCGCGCGCGCCCGCCGCCTTCTCGACCCGCACCACCATCCCCAGAATTGCCGCGACCGCGAGTCCGGCCGCGATTCCCATCGGCATCGCCCAATAACCGTAGACGCTATCGCGCGAAGCCGCCCCAAGTGCCACAAAAATCAGCGCGTTGCAAAGCGCGTCGGCGATCAGATCATAGGTATGCCCGAAGGGACTCGTCTTCCCGGTCATGCGCGCAAGCTCGCCGTCGGCGCGGTCGAGCACCATCGCCAGAACGAACACGCCCGCCGCCACGTCCGGCCACGGATCGTGCCCCACCGCCAGCGTGCCAGCGGCGGCGATCCCCGTCGCCAAGCGAACCGTGGTCAACTGATTGGGCGTGACCGCCGTTTTGGCGAGCGGTCGAACCACGACCCGCGCCACGTGGTGAATCCAGGTGTCGTGACTCATGGGCGGTCGTTCCCGCTCGCCAGAAACGCCTTGAATCGCAACGCCACCTCGGGCGGAGCCACGGTCGGACGGCCGAGCGGTTCGTGCAACCCAGGCGCGATCCGGAGATGAATGAGATGCGGCCCCGGTTCGGCGATCGCGTCCTTAAGTGCGGCGACGAACCCGGCGAGATCGTCGGCGGCGTGGGTACGGGCATAACCGCAGGCTTGCGCCACGGCGGCGAAATCGACCATCGGCGAGACCGTCGGTTGGCCGCCGGTCGAATCGTGGGTCGCGTTGTCAAGCACCACGTGAATCAAGTTGGCCGGCGCATAGGCGCCGATGGTCGCGAACGTGCCCAATTTCATGAGCGCGGCACCGTCGCCGTCGAGCACCACCACCGGACGGCGCGCGTTGAGCGCGATGCCCAGCCCAACCCCCGAGGCGCAACCCATCGAACCGACCAGATACAGATGCTGCGGCCGGTCGGCGAGCGTGAACAGTTCGCGGCCGCATTTGCCCGTGGTCGCGACCACCGCCGCCGCGTCGGGAATCTCGCCGAGCAGACGTTCGAGCGCGGCAAAGCGGGTCGGCCGCGCTCCATTGGCACGGTGGTCGTGCCGCGTGCCTGGCGGCTTGGGCGTGGGCGGGCGGGCGGAAAGCCTTTCGTCGACCACGTCGCCCTTTTCCATCACGAACGCGAATGGTAACCGGGTTGTCGCCATTGTCTCCCTGGCTTCGGCAAGGGCAGCGGAGATATCGGCTTCTTCGTTCGGAAAGGGGCGGTGCGGAATTCGGATCGTGTGCAGCAGCGCTGCCGTGATGCGCCCCATCAATTCGTGTTGCGGTTCGTCCTTGAGCCCGGGCGCGCCCCGCCGCGTGCAGATCAGCAGCGTCGGAATGCGGAAGGGATGGTTGAGCGACGTCAGCGGATTGACCGCATTGCCAAGGCCGGAATTCTGGAACATCACCGCCGTCCCCCGCCCCGCGAGCCAGCCGCCGGCGGCAATGGCGACCGCTTCGCCCTCGCTCGCCGCGCCGATATAGGTCAGGCGCGAGTCGTCGATGGTGCGGTTGACGAGTGCGGTCAGGAACGAGCACGGCACGCCGCTGTAGAAATCAATGCCGGCCGCCAGCGATTCGGTCAAAAACGATTCGGCGCGGATCACAGGAATTTGCCCGCCTCGGCCAGATCGGCGGCGTCGTCCACGTCGAGCCACTGTCCGGTCACGTAGAGTACGTGGATTGTCGCCCCTTCCCCGGCCAACCGGGTGAACAGATCGGGCAGTCCGGCCTGACCCAAGGTGCCGTCCCGGCGCATGGCGTGGAGGGTTTCGCGTACCCGTTCCGTCCCCCGGGCGCTCAGCTTGGCGAGTCCCATCCACTCGCCCGCGATTGCGTCCGCCGGCACGTCGGCGGCGATGCGGCGAAGATGGACGGGTTCGTCGTCGAGATAGGTGGAGCTGAACGGGCGCGAGCATTCGGCGAAATCGCGCAACCACCCCTTGGCGTTCGAGGTGCGTTCGCGCCACAGCGCATCGACGGTGACGACCATGTCGCCTGGATGGGCGAACAGCTGATCGAGGATGTGATGACGGAAGAGAATGTCGCCGTAGGCGACCAGGCATTCGCCGTCGAGCCGGTCGATCGCGCAAGCGAGACTCGCCGCTTCTCCGGTCGTCATGTAGAGATCGTTGTCCGCCGTCGCGATGGAAGGAAAGTTGATCTTCTCCTTCCTGTAGCCGCGCACCACCGTGATGTCGCGCACGCCGGCTTCGCGCACGGTGCCGATCAATCGGCTGAGCAACGGCTGGCCGCGCACCTCGATCATGCACTTAGGTCGGTCTTCGGTGAGTTTCCCCAGGGCCGCCCCCCGGCTGGCGGCGAGCAGGATCGCGCGGCGTTCGCTGCCCTTGGCCGGCAGATAGCGCTTTTCGGCCTCGGCCAACTCGTCGTTGCCGGCCAGCTCGAACACCTCCCGCACGCTGACGACGGTCTTCTCCACGCCGGCGATGGATTCCTCGCGCCGGATGCGGCGGCTGGTCTCGCGCATGGCCGCGATCGACGCGCGCAGGTTATGGTTGGCCCAGATCGCGACCGAAATGCCCGCCCGGCGGTATTCCTCGGTCGGCGTCGCATAATACTTGGTCGGCACGATCACAACCGGCGAGCGGTTGTTCCACGCACGGGCGAAGGCGAGAATTTCAACGGCGGTGGACTTCTTGGAATGGATCAGGATCGCGTCCGCCCCGGCCGCGCGGTAGGCCTCGGCGCGCGTGAGCGCCTCGTCCAGGCCCCAGCCGGCGATCAGCGCCTCCACCCGAGCGACGATCTGGAAATCGGGATCGGTCTGGCTGTCCTTGCCTGCTTTGATCTTGCCGCAGAACTCCTCGATGTCGGCGAGCGCCTGTCCTTCGCCGATGAACGAGTTGGTCTTGGGAAACAACTTGTCCTCGACGCAGATGCCGGCGACGCCGCGCTCGCACAGCTTGCGCACCGCGCGGCGCATGTTGTTGAAGTTGCCCCAGCCGGTATCACCGTCGACCAAAATCGGGATCGAGGTCGCATCGGCCATGAATTCGAGTACTTCCAGCACCTGGGTCCACGACGCCTCGTTGCTGTCGCGCACGCCGAGAGCCGCCGACATGGAAAGCCCCGACGCCCAGATGCCCTTGAAGCCGGCTTCCTCCACGATCTTGGCGGACAAGCCGTCATGGGCTTCCATCAAGAACTCCAGCCCGGGAGAAGCGATCAACTCGCGCAACTGACGAAATTTGGAGGGATGGCCCGATTGGGCAGGTTTGGCCTGGGTTTGCATGCGGAGGTTTTAGTCAATCGCCGGGGCGGGTTCAATGTGCGGTCGCGATTGCTAGCAATTTTCAATGCCGTTTAACCTCCGGGGCCGGTTGAAGAACCGGCGGCGCCTGCCTATGATCCGCGCCGACTTTCACTCCCCACGGAGCCCTTTCATGTTGCGTGCGCCTGAACTCACCCAGGCCCAGATCGACCATTTCCACAACGCCGGCTCGCTCGTCGTCCACGGCGCTTTTTCGGCCGCCGACGCGAAACGGTTTCAGGAATGGACCGACGAGTTGGCGGCCATGCCGGAGGTATCCGGCAGGCAATGGGTCTACCACGAGAAGAGCCTCAAGGATTCGTCGAAAAGGCTCGTCAGCCGGATCGAAAATATTCGCCCTTTCCACGCCGGGTTCAAGGAACTGGGCGATGCGTTGCTGGTGCCGGTCGGGCAGTTGCTGGGCGAGCCCGCCGTCATGTTCAAGGAAAAGGTCAACTTCAAGATGCCGGGCGGCGATGGCTTCAAGCCGCATCAGGATTCCCAGGCCGGTTGGGACAAGTACGCCGACTTTTTCATCAGCGTCATGGTCGGCATCGACGAAGCGACCGTCGAGAACGGCTGCCTGGAAATCGTCGAAGGCCACCACAAGCGCGGCCTGTTCCGCTCGTGGGAGCCGCTGACGGACGCCGACATGGCGGACATGAAGTTCATCCACGTGCCGACCATGCCGGGCGACATGATCTTCTTCGACTGCTACGCGCCGCACCAGTCGCAGCCGAACATGAGCAGTAAAATACGCCGCCTCTATTACGCCACTTACAACAAGCTCTCCGCCGGCGATCACATGGCGCAATACTACGCCGACAAGCACAAGAGCTACCCGCCCGATATCGACCGTGAAAAGGGCAAGGAATACGTTTTCCGGGTGTGATCAGCGACGCGCCGACGCCCGCAAGCCCCGCGTCGCTTGAAGTTCCTCGATCGGTTTGTCGATCAAGGGCAGCACGTGGCGTTCGGCGCGGATGAGATCGCTCGGAAAATCGATTTCAATCCAGGGAATCCCGGTCACGTCCTCGGCGCCGAAGGTGCCGGGAGGTTCGGCCAACAACACATCGCGCATGGCGGGCTCATAGGGCGCCGCCATCTCGGCCCGGTCGATGTAGGCCTGGGTTGCGTCCGCGAGCTTGGCGGCCATGGTGGCCGAAAGGCGCAGGAACCCGGGCCATTCGCCGCGGGTTTCGAACGTTCCCGGGATCTTCTTGCCGAACTCGACCGGATGGCCGCCATCGAGGCATAAGTTGACCGGTTCGTCGCCCGCCTCGAAATCGCGGTCGTAGATGAAGCAGTTTTCGTGCGGCGAACGCAGCAGCCGCCCGAGCAACTCCGGGTGGTAAAGCACGTCGGCATCCATGAACAGCACGTCCGAACCCGAGCGCAAAACCTCGCACGCGGTCCACAGCGAAATTACCGGGCCGCCGCGATAGCGCGGGTTGTAAAACCAATTGACGAAGCCGGGTTCACCGGCCGCATTCGCTTCGGCGAGGATTTCTTCCTTGCGGTGGCCGAGAACCAGCACCAGTTCCTCGACGCCGAACGCCTTCAGATTTTCGATATGACGGCGCAACAGGGTCTTGCCGCCGAACTCCAATACCGCCTTGGGCGGTTGCGCGCGGTCATCGCCATAGAGACGGCGGCCGACACCGGCGGCGAGCATCAGGGCTTTCATGGGGTTCGCGACTTTCCGTTAGATAATCTGCGGACGGGACAATATCTGGCCATGACCCGCTCGACAAGATTCACCGGAGGTATCCCATGGCCCGGAACCAGGCAACGGCGTCGGAAAGCGCCTGGACTGCCGGCCGCGCGGCATAGCCGAGTTCCCGGGCGGCCTTGGCGCTTGAAAAGAACATCCTCTTGCGCGCCATCTTGAGGCCGTCGACGGTGACAAACGGCTCGCTCGCCGAGGGGATTAATCGCGCCCAGGCCTCGGCCAGCACCGCGACCGGGTATATCGCTCCGTGGGGAATGCGAATCGTCGGCGGTCGCCGGCCGCATTGGCGGGCGATCTCGGCGAGAATCTCGCCCAACGCCATATTCTCGCCGCCGAGCACGTAACGCTCCCCCACCCGGCCCCGGCGCAAGGCGAGCAGATGGCCCTCGGCCACGTCGTCCACGTGCACAACATTGAGGCCGGTGTCTACGAAGGCGGGCATCCGTCCGCGCGCAGCCTCGACGATCATGCGGCCGGTGGGCGTCGGCTTGATATCGCCGGGACCGATCGGGGTTGAAGGATTGACAATCACCACCGGCGCGCCTTCCTCGGCGATCAGGCGGCGCACCGCTTCCTCCGCCTTGAACTTGGATTGCTTGTAGGGGCCGATCATGTCGGCGAACCCGACCGGCGTTTCCTCGTCGCCGGATTTTCCGCCACCCGGAATGCCAAGAGTCGCGACGCTGGAAGTGTAAACGATGCGCGACGCTCCCGCCGCCATCGCCGCGCGCACGAGCGCGACGGACCCTTCGACGTTGACGCGGAACATCGCCGTCGGATCGCGCGTCCACAGGCGATAATCCGCCGCCACGTGAAAAACGACCGCGCATCCTTCCGCCGCACGCTTAAGCGACGTCGGGTCGGTCAGGTCCCCTTCCGCGACCTCGACCGCGAGCCCTTCCAAGTTCGCGCGCGGGCTCGCCTTGCGCGCCAGGACCCGAACGGCGAATCCTTCCGCCCGCAACCGGCGAGCGACGGCCGCGCCGACGAACCCGGTTGCCCCCGTCACCAGCGCTTTTTCGACCATGCGATTCCCTCGGCCATGCTAATTCCCCGTGCCAAGTCCGGAAATGCCGCGAAACGGCCCTTTCCCCGGTGGCCGGAAATGCCTATCTTACCGCCGACCATGACCACGCCCGAATCTTCCCGCGACCTCGACATTTATCTCGCGCGCCCGCGCGGCTTTTGCGCCGGGGTCGAGCGCGCCATCGAAATCGTCGAGCGCGCGCTCAAGCAATACGGCCCGCCCGTCTACGTACGCCACGAAATCGTCCACAACAAGCACGTGGTCGAATCGCTCCGCGCCAAGGGCGCCGTCTTCGTCGAGGAACTGCACCAAATTCCGGATGGCGGGGTCACTATCTTCAGCGCCCACGGCGTCGCCGAAGCGGTCGAAGGCGAAGCCAAGCGCCGCGACCTGCCGGTGATCGACGCCACCTGCCCGCTGGTTTCCAAGGTCCACAAGGAGGGCCAAAACCATGCCGCCAAGGGCCGCCAGGTCATCTTGATCGGTCACGCCGGTCATCCCGAGGTTGAAGGCACCCAAGGCCGCATTCCGGGCGGCGTTCTTTTGGTTACCAACGCCGACGACGTCACCCGCCTTGAGGTGCGCGATCCGGAACGCCTCGCCTACGTCACCCAAACCACCCTCAGTGTCGACGAGACCCGCGACGTGATTGCCGCCCTCAAACGGCGCTTTCCCAAGATCGTCGGTCCCGACGTGAAGGACATCTGCTACGCCACCCAGAATCGCCAGCAGGCGGCGCGCGACCTCGCCGCCCAGGTCGATTTGCTGCTCGTGGTCGGCGCCAAGAACAGCTCCAACTCCAACCGGCTGCGCGAAATCGGTACCGAAACGGGCATTCCGAGCTATCTGATCGCGGATGCCGGCGCGCTCGATTCCGCTTGGCTCGAAGGCGTTCGCACGGTCGGCATCACCGCCGGAGCGTCCGCGCCGGAAGAGCTGGTGCAGGCCTTGATCCGCCGTCTCGGCGATTTTGGCCGTACCCGCGTTCACGAACTCGACGGCGCCGCCGAGAACATCGTCTTCAAGCTGCCGGCGGCACTGACCGAAAACGCCGCGCGAGCCGCGCATAACGCCTGACGCGTAACCCCGCCATGGCTGTTCCATTGATCCAACAAATCCGGGTCGGCGCCTACATCCTGGGCAAAAAGCTCAAGGGCGAGGCGCGTTATCCGTTGGTGCTGATGCTGGAACCCTTGTTCCGCTGCAACCTTGCCTGCCCCGGTTGCGGCAAGATCGACTACGAGGACGACATCCTCAACCGTCGCCTCAGTGTCGACGAATGCCTGCAGGCGGTCGACGAATGCGGCGCACCGGTGGTCTCGATCCCCGGCGGCGAGCCGCTGCTGCACCGGGAAATCGACCAGATCGTCGCCGGCATCGTGGCGCGCAAAAAATTCGTTTACCTCTGCACCAACGGCCTACTGCTGGAAAAGAAACTCGATCTGTTCAAGCCGTCGCCCTATCTCACCTTCTCCGTTCACCTCGACGGCCTGGAAGCCGAGCACGATCGCGCAGTCGATCAGCCGGGCACCTTCAAGCGCGCAATCGCCGCCATTCGCCTTGCCAAGTCGAAGGGCTTCCGCGTCAACGTCAACTGCACGCTCTTCGATCACGTCACCGCCGAACAGGCGGCGGATTTTTTCGATTTCGCCATCAACGACATCGACGTCGAAGGTATTACCATTTCACCCGGCTTCGCCTACGAACGCGCCCCGGACCAGGAACACTTCCTCGGGCGTACGCGCACCAAGAACCTGTTTCGCGAAATCTTCCGCATCGGCAAAAAGCGCGGCAGCCGCTGGCGCTTCAGCCAATCGACCTTGTTCATGGATTTCCTCGCCGGCAACCAGTCGTATCGTTGCACGCCCTGGGGCAATCCGACCCGCAACGTGTTCGGCTGGCAGAAGCCTTGCTACCTCCTCGGCGAAGGCTACGCCCGGAGCTTCCGCGAACTGATGGATACGACCGATTGGGATTCCTACGGCACCGGCAATTACGAAAAATGCGCTGACTGCATGGTGCATTGCGGCTACGAGCCGACCGCCGTCACCGATACGGTATCCCATCCGTTAAAGGCGCTCGCCGTGTTCCTCAGGGGCTTCCGGACCGAAGGGCCGCTTGCGCCGGAAATCCCGCTCGACAAGCAACGTCCGGCCGAATTCGTGTTCGAAAGCTTGGTCGAGCGGCTAAAGCGCGAAGCCAAGGCCGGGGCCGAGACGCAGAGCGACGCGGCCTAAGGCGCCCAACGCGCGCCCCTGGTCGCGGGCGAGCCCGATTAACCCCCACACCGTCCATGGCTTCGGCAGCAGCGCGCGCAGGACCACGCCCGGCGCCAGGCCGCCGTCGGGCAAAACCGCATCCATGACCCACAGCGGGATGGTCCGCGAAGCGTCGTCGGCGATGGCGCGGATGGCGAGAAACGGCGCGCCGCGTGCGGCGGCGGCGGCGGCGACACCGAGGCTTTCCATATCGACAGCGACCGCGCCGGTGCGCGCGGCGCACGCCCGTTTCGCCTCCACGGTCAGCAGCGGCGCGTCCGACCCGAAAATAGCACCTTCGGTCGCGGCACCGGAGCCAACGAGCGCCGCCATGACCGATTTCCGCCATGCGGCGTCGGTCGCATAGCGCCGGTCGGTGCCCACGACCGCGTCGGCGACGACCACCGTTCCTGGGTGCAGCACCGGATCAAGCCCGCCCGCGACCCCGAAACTCAAGATCGCCCCGCACCCTCGATCGAGCAGAGAAAGCGCGGCCTTTTCCGCGCGCGCGGCGGAAGCCCCAGCGATTTCGACGCGAGGAGCACGCTCGGGCGGAAATTCTGACAAAAATTCGGCTTCGGCGGCGAGGCCGGTGATCACCCCGACTCTGGCCACTTACAACCCGTGGGCCGGGCGGCGGGCGTTGGCCGCCGCGAGGTTGCGGTAGCGCGCCAACGCCCACAGCGGGAAATAGGCGCTGTAGCCGTGATAACGGAGGAAAAAGACGCGCGGAAAACCGACCGCATTGTACAGTTCTTCCGCCCACTTGCCGCTCTCGCGCTTGGCGGCAAGCAGATAGCGGATACCGCGCGCGACCTGCGGGCTGTCGACCTCGCCTGCCGCCATCAGGACGAGCACCGCCCATGCGGTGTGCGACGGCGTGCTCGCTTTGACCTCGGCCTTGCGCTCGGGCCAATAGGTCGCGCAGTCCTCGCCCCAGCCCCCGTCGGCACGCTGGCGCGACTTCAGCCAGTCCACCGCCTTCCGGATGTGCGGCGCGGTCATGTCCTCGCCCGCGGCGTTGAAGGCCGCAAGTGCCGACCAAGTGCCGTAGATGTAGTTGGTGCCCCAGCGGCCGAACCAGGATCCGTCCGGTTCCTGCTCGCGGCGCAGGTATTCGAGACCGCGCGCCATCGCTGGGTGGTCGCGACCGTAGCCGATCTGAGCGAGAAAGCCGATGCAGCGCGCGCTTACGTCGGCGGTCGGCGGATCGAGCAGCGCGCCGTGATCGGCGAACGGAATGTGGTTGAGGACATAGTGGGTGTTGTCAGCGTCGAACGCGCCCCAGCCGCCGTTGGCGCTCTGCATGCCGACGATCCATTCGGCGGCCCGCGCGATGCGCTCGCGGTACTTCTCCGGGTCGACCCGGTGCAGCGCCATCGCCACCACCGCGGTGTCGTCCACATCCGGGTAATGATCATTGCGGTATTGAAACGCCCAGCCGCCCGGACGCACCTCGGGGCGCGTCGCAGCCCAGTCGCCCTTGACGTTGAGAATTTGGCGCTCGGCCAGCCAATCGGCGGCACGCGCCACCGTCGCGGAATCGGCGCGCAGGCCGGTTTCCATCATCGCATGCAACGCAAGCCCAGTGTCCCAGATTGGCGACAGGCAGGGCTGGCAATAGCTCTCGTCCTTGCCGTGCGCCAGCAGCTTGGCAATCGACTCGCGCGCGATGGCGGCGGCGGGGTGATCCTTGGTATAGCCGAGCGCATCGTAGGCCATGACCGCGTTGGCCATCGCCGGAAAGATGCCGCCGAGGCCGTCCTCGCCGTTGAGGCGTTCCTTGACGAACGCCATCGCCCGTTCGATTCCCTTCCGTTCGAGGAATTTCGGAAACAACGGTTCCAGGAACCGCCCGACCCGGTCAAGGACCAGCAGAATGTTGCCGATCCGGCTGCCGGTCGGATTGGTCATATAGTCGCGCTCGCGCTCCGGCGGCACGACGAACAATTCGCGGATATCGACCCGGCGCGGGTTGCGGGCCTTGGTCTTAAGGGTGGCGAGCACGAACAGCGGCACCATCACGGTGCGCGACCAGTAAGACACCTTGTCGATGTGGAAGAAAAACCACTTGGGCAGCAGCATAGCCTCGACCCGGATCAGGGGCGTCGCACGCCACGGCACCTGCTCGAACATAGCGAGCGCGATGCGGGTAAAGACATTCGATTTCGCCGCGCCGCCGTGGGCGAGGATCGCTTCGCGCGCGCGGCGCATGTGCGGGGCATCGACGGGATCGCCGACCAGTTTCAGCGCGTAGTATGCCTTGACCGACGCGGAAATATTGAAATCCCCGTCGTGAAATAGCGGCCAGCCGCCGTGTGCGCCCTGGATGCGACGCAGGTAGACCGCGAGCCTTCGTTCGAGCCTGTCGTCGATCTCGCCGAGATAGTGGTGGAGCAGAATCAGCTCCGCCGGAATGGTGGCGTCGGCCTCCAATTCGAACAGCCAATGCCCGTCACCGGCTTGGTGTTCCACGAGCCAGGAGCGCGATTCGCCTACCGTGCGTTCCACCTCATCGCACGCGGGCGGAATCGGTTGAGCGGTGACCTCGGGCGCGGAGGCGGGCAGCGTCCCGTGCATAACGACCATGTTTGTCAAAGGGTTACAAAGTTTCGGGAACGGAGCCCCGTTCCCGTCGGCACGGCTTTGTGTCAAATACCGCCCGATTTTTCAAGGGGCGCGCGTTTGGAGCACGGCCCGGGCCGCGCTCACGCCCGAGCGAATCGCCCCTTCCAGCGTCGCGGGCAGCCCCGTGTCGGTCCAATCCCCGGCGAGAAACAGGTTGCGCCAGGGGGTGCGGGTGTTGGCGCGGCGGGCAAGATTGGCAGGCGTTTGGGCGAAGGTCGCACGCTTTTCCTTGACCACCCGGTGCGCGGGCAAAGGCGTGGCGCCGAGAGCGAGCGCCCGGCGCACGTCGTTCCATACCTTCGCCGCGATCGATTCCGAATCTTCCTCGGCCAACCGGTCGGCGGCGCTGACGGTGACCGAGGCGATGCTGTCGCGCGCGAATATCCACTGCGCCGTGCCGCCGACGAGGCCGAGTAGGCGCGGGACTCCCGCGCTCGCCGGAACCCAGAAATGGGCGTTGACGATGGCGCGGGCCCCTTCCGGCGTCGGAATGCCGGGCAGGAATTCGCCGATCAAGCCGTGCGGCAGGGCGACGATGATCGAATCGTTCTCGCCGAGGACGAGGTCGCCGTCGACAAAGCGGATCGCGCGCGCGCGATCGCTTGCCAGGTCGATGGCGCGCAGGCGCGCGTTGAAACGCACGCGCGCGCCTTGCATGGCGAGATACGCGAGCGCAGGCTCGATCAGGCTCGGCCCCAATCCGCGCCGCGCGATCAACGGCCGGCAGGCGCGTGCCCCCTGCCCGACCGTTTCGCGCAACACCGCCCACAGCAGCGTCGCGGCGACTTCGTCCGCTTCGGCGTTGAGCACCGCGATGACGAGCGGATCCCAGAACATTTCGCGCCCCGGCGATCCCTTGGGCAGGCCGAGCGCCTCAGCCACAGTCAGCTTCTGCCCGGCGAAGGCGAGCCCGAGGCCGCGCAGGTAATCCATCGCCGAGGTTCCCGGCGCGCGGGTCGCGGCTGAAAACGCCCAGCGCGGAAGCGGCCCCGGCGACAGCCGGATGTCCCAACGCGCGCCGTTGCGCACATCGAGGAACGGAAAAACGGCATCCGCTTCGTGCATCGACGTGCGCGCGCCGATCCGTTCCAGGTAGGCGACGGCGGCGCGGTTGCCGCTGAGGAGCAGGTGGTTGCCGTTGTCGATCAGCCCGCCGAGCGCGTCGTCGTGAAACGATCGGCAGCGCCCGCCCGCGTGACCGGAGCCTTCGTGCACGACGACGGACGTATCCGATCCGGCCAACTCTACCGCCGCCGAAAGCCCGGCGATGCCGGCGCCGATGATATGGACGGTTCCCGCCATCGCTTACGCCAGCCCGTGACGCAAGACGATCCACGCCTTTTCCCAGCGCGACGGCGAAACGGCGAGGCGCGGCGGCGTAAAACCGCGCGCCACGAGGCGGCGAAAGGTGCTCCAATACGCTTCCATCATCAACACGGCGGGCTTGCGCTCGCGCGCGCCGACGTGGGCGAGCAAGCCGCGCGCCTCCTCGAACCGCGCGCGGGCGAGATCGGCGATCTCGGCGCACGCCGCAGCGATAGCGGGGTGAGCCAACGCGGCGGCCGCGTCGTCGCTCGGGATTCCGTGGCGCGCGAGCAGATCGGCGGGAAGATAGAGCCGGTCGCGTTCCGCGTCTTCGTCCAAATCGCGCAGGATGTTGGTGAGTTGCAACGCCTCACCTAGGGTTTTCGCCAGCGGATCGCCGAGCGTCCGCTCGATTCCGAACACTGGATTGGAGAGCCGCCCGACCGCGCAAGCGACACAATCGCAATAACGGAACAGCGCGGGCCAATCGGCGAAACGGAGCCGGTCGGCGGCGTCCATCCGCATGCCCTCGATCACCGCGAGAAAGTCGCGCATCGCAAGACCGAACGAATTAATCGGTTTCGTCAACGCGCGCGCGATCGGTTCTATCGGACGTCCTCGGAATAGACGCTCGATCTCGTCCGCCCAGGCATCGAGCCGGGCCGCCTTGGCCGGCGCCGGCAGATCGCCGTCGGCAATATCGTCCACCTCGCGGCAAAAGGCGTAGACCGCATACATGGCGCGCCGCCGCTCGGGCGACAGCACGCGCATGCCCCAATAAAACGACGTGCCCGAGCGACGCACCACCGCTTCCACCAAGCGGTCCAGCGCGGCCGTGTCCGTCACTCCGGTCATGAATACGATCGCCCTTTCCAACCGCCGCCCTTGCCCGCCCAATGGCGCCTAGCCGAATCGAGCGTCATCAGCGCATACAGCACGCCCGCGAGCGGGAGTGTCAAAGTATACGCTGGCGCGAGCCCGTACAGCCGTACCGTGGGCGCGTAGGCCACCGCCATCAGGCCCCAGGCGCCGGTGCCGGAAAGCGCGGCAAACCCTTCACCCGCCGCCACTCCATAAACCGCCGCGACCGGCGGCACAACATAGAGCACAACCATGCCGGCCAGCGTGCCGAGGAGCGCCGACAGGGACCGGTTCAGTTGTTCGAAGGCCGAGCGCGCCACCATCCGCCACACCTCGTCGAGCCGGTCGTAGGGACGGAGGCTGAAAGCGTGTTCGGCGAGGCCGAGCCAGATCGGCCCCTGGCCCTTGACTTCGCGCGCAAGTGCGCAATCGTCGATCAGGCGGCCACGGATGCGCTCGACTCCGCCGATGTCCGCAAGCGTATCCCTCCGTACCAGCATGCAGCCCCCGGCGGCCGCCGCCGTCGGCCGGTTCGGGTCGTTTACCCACGGAAACGGATAGAGCTTCTGGAAGAAGAACACGAACGCCGGAATCAACAGCTTTTCCCATCCCGCTTCGCAACGGAGCTTGACCATGAGCGAAACGAGACAAAGCCGTTCCGTTTCCGCCTTGGCGATCAGGCGGCGGAGGCTGGCGGGCTCGTGCACGATATCGGCGTCGGTCAACAGCACATAGGCGGCGTCGGGGGCGAAGCGCGCGGCTTCGGCCAAGCCCTGATGCACCGCCCACAGCTTGCCGGTCCAACCAGGCGCGAGCGACGCTCCCGCCACTACCCGCAGGCGTTCCGCGGCGTGCGCGTTCGTTGCCGCCTTGCGAGCCACGTCGGCGGTGCCGTCCAGGCTGTTGTCGTCGACCAGCACCACCGTGAACCGGCCCGGATAGTCTTGTCGCAGTAGTGATTCGACTGACCGGCCGACGAACGCCGCCTCGTCGCGCGCCGGAATCACCGCGACCACCCCGGGCCAAGCCGCCGGCCCCGGTCCGGCATCGGGCAAACGCTGATCGGCGCGCCAGAATCCGCCGCGTGCGACGAGCAACCATGCCCAGGCCGCGAGCGCGAACCCACTCGCAACGTCGAACGCGGTCACGACAACAATCCGGCGAATGCGCCCTTGAGGCAGCAGACGAGAAACTCGGGCTTGCCGAGTTGCACCCGTCGCGCAAGCGGATCCTCGTGCCGGAGCCGCGCGATCAAAGCGTCCGCGATGGCGACGATGGCGCCCGATTCCATCGCCAGCCGACGGCTGGCAAGCCCGGCCGGCAGCTTTCGCGCTTCCACCATCAGTTGCGCGGTCGCGTCCAGCGTGCGGTCGATTACCCGGCGCAGCGCGGGCGAAACGGCGGACGCGTTCAGTTCCTCGATTCGCGCTCCTTCCGCCGCCAGCCAGTTGCCCGGCAGATAGACCCGGTCGAGGGCGCGATAGTCGGCCTGGCAATCCTGGAGGTGATTGATCACCTGCAACGCCATGCAGAGCGCATCCGACGGCCCATAGCCGTCGCGCGAGCCGCCGTGCAGATCGAGCAAATAGCGCCCGACCGGAGCCGCCGACAGAATGCAATAGCCCATCAGGTCGTCCCAATCCTTGTAGCGGAGCTTGGTCGCGTCCTGCTTGAAGGCGGCGATCAGGTCGAGGCAATGGCGCGGCGGCACGCCGGTTTCGTCCAGGCTCGCGCGCATCCGATGCGCGGTGGCGTACGCGGGGTCCCGCTCGCGCCCCGAGAGGGCCTCGGCGAATCCGGTCAAGCGGCGGATTTTCTCGTCCGCGGGCAGATCGGGATTGTCGGCAATATCGTCGATGGCGCGGGCGAAGGCGTAAAACGCCGCCACGTGCGGGCGCAAGGAGGCCGGCAGCAGGATCGATCCGACCGGAAAATTCTCATACGCCGTGTCCTTGCCCGATGGCGTTTCGACGGTGGATGCGGGCGCGGACACGTTCATGGCGCGATGGGCATAGCGCGATCGCGCAAAAAAGCGCGTCAAGCGCCTTTCTTGACGCGTGCGCGCAGTTCGGACAGGAACGCCGACATGCTATTGTTGTTGCGGCTGAAAACGGACGCGAATTCCTGGCGCTGGGTCACGCCCATGCTGATGCCCTTGACCATCACGTCGACGATCTTGAATTTTCCGTCGCGCGTCCGCACCCGCCAATCGACTTCGACCGGCTCGGGCTGATTACCACGCACGATGGACGAATAAACCATGGTATCACCGCCGTCGATCGTCACGGTGCGCGAAACTTCCAGCTTCTCGCCCGCGTATTCGGTGAAGCGGTCGACGTAGCTGTAGACGATCAAATCCTCGAACAGACGGAGGTATTCCGCACGTTCCTCGGCCGACGCCGTGGCCCACGGGCGGCCGAGCACCCAGCGGGCGATGATTTCCACCGCGAAATGGTCGTTGAGCAGCACGCGAAAGCGGCGGATGCGCTCCTCGCGCGGGGTTCCTTTGTCGGTCAGCGCGGCGACCGCCTTGTCAGCGAGGGACTCGATGAACTGGGCAGGTCCTGGCGCTGCCTGGGCGCGGGCAACCACCGACACGTTTACGGACCCGGCCAACGCTAGGCCCGCGATCAAAAACCACCGACGCTCGATTTCGGTTGGCATCCCGTTCGTCCCAGGGGCAGTGCTCAGATGGCCTCGGACGGGAAAGACTGCCCCAAAGAGCGGGAAAATCAAGACCCAGACTTCTCGTCGAAAGGCCCGCCTTAATGCGCCATCAGGAGCGGCACGGTCGCGTTGTCGAGGGCGTAGCGGGTTACGCCCCCGAGGATCATCTGGCGGAGCCGGTTGCGGGTATAAGCCCCCATCACCACCATGTTGGCGCCGATCTGGATGCAATCCTTGAACAGTACCTCGCCTTCGATCCGCCCGGTGAGCGGCAGATTGTGGGTCGAGGCCTGGACGCCGAACCAGCCGAGATAGGTGAGCATTTCCGGCACCTCCGGCGCGGCGGGCGTTTCGCCGACCGCCGTCACCACCGTCACTTCCCTGGCGCGCTCGATGAATACGGTGGCCCCGGCGATAGCGCGCGCGGCCTCTTTGCTGCCGTTCCAGGAGATGGCGATCTTGGAGCCGATCGGGTCACCGTCGTAGTTGGGCGGAACCACCAGAACCGGGCGACCGGTTTCGAACAGGGACGCGTTCAGCGTCATGGTCGTGCCGACGTCGCTTTCGGGCGTCGGACGGGGCAGCACGATCAACCCGGTCAGGCGTCCGCGCCGGGAGACGATTTCCTCCTCGCGCCCGGTGTCCTCGATCCATGCGACCGACGCTCGCCCCGGCGCCGGACGTTCGATCACCGGCAAGTCGTATTTCTTGCAGACCTCGTCGTAGATAGCGCGGGCGCGGGCGGCGCGCTCACGCGATTCTTTTTCCGCCACGTCCATGATCTCTTCGACCAGAGTGCCGGATACGCCCTCGCCCAGGATCGGCACCGCGTCGCGCGGGTCGCCACGCACATGCAACACGTCGAGATGAGCGGACAAGTCGCGCGCCACCACGAATGCCGCGCTCAGCGCCGGACGCGACAATTCCGTCCCATTGACGACGGCGAGAATAGATTTGATGGCCATGGGTTACCCTCTTATTTTCGCCCCCTCCCCACCCGGTTTGAATATAAGCTGCCCGCCGAAGGTTTCAAAGCGCGTTACCGGGTCTATGGCCCCTCGTCCGCCGGCTGCTCGCATGTCCGGACTGTCCCCCTAGGCGATTTACAGGGGGGCGGCATTCGTATTCAATCCCCATCAACCTCGGCCCATCGGCCTCGATGGCGACACGGGGATCATCGCGGGGGCTTGCGGTCGGAAGGCGTGGCATGGACGGCGACATCATCGTCGAGACGGTCGGCTTAACCAAGCATTTCCGCGGCTTCACGGCCCTGCGCGAAGTCAATCTTCGGGTTCGCGCTCGCACTATTCATGCCATGATCGGACCCAACGGCGCGGGCAAGACGACCTGTTTCAACCTGATCACCAAATTCCTGCCGCCGTCCGACGGGCGCATACTGTTCAAGGGCCGCGACATCACCGGCGCCAACCCGGCCGACATCGCGCGCATGGGGATGATCCGGAGTTTTCAGATATCGGCCGTGTTCCCCCATCTGACCGTCCTCGAAAACGTGCGTATCGCGCTGCAACGGGCGCGCGACGATTCGTTCCATTTCTGGAAATCCGAACGATCGCTGGCGGAGTTGAACGGCCGCGCGATGGCGCTGCTCGACGACGTCGGGCTGGCCGATCTGGCCGATCTCTACGCCGTCGAATTGCCCTACGGACGGAAGCGAGCGCTGGAAATCGCGACCACGCTGGCACTGGAGCCGGAGATGCTGCTGCTCGACGAACCCACGTCGGGCATGGGACGCGAGGACATTAAGCGGATTTCCGATTTGATCCGCCGCGTCGCCGCCGACCGGACGGTCCTGATGGTCGAACACAACCTGTCGGTCGTCGCCGACCTCTCCGACACGATCACCGTGCTCGCGCGCGGCGAGGTGCTGGCCGAAGGCCCTTATGCCGAGGTGTCGCGCGACGCGGCCGTGATCGAAGCTTACATGGGCACCGGGGCGGGAAGTCATCATGCCTGAGACGGTGCTCGAGGTCGGCGATTTGCACGCCCACTACGGCGAATCCCATATCCTGCACGGAATGACCTTTTCCGTGCCCCGGGGCGAGGTGGTGACCCTGCTCGGGCGCAACGGTGTTGGCAAAACCACCACCATGCGCGCGATCATGGGCTTGATCGACCGGAGGTCGGGTTCGGTTCGCTATCGCGGCGACGAGTTGATCAGGCTCGCGCCCGAAAAAATCGCTCGCAAAGGTATTGCCTATTGCCCAGAGGAACGGGGCATTTTCGCCAGCCTGTCGGTCAAGGAAAACCTCCTGCTGCCTCCGGTGGTGCAGGACGGCGGACTGTCCGTCGACGAGGTGTACGGGTTGTTTCCAATCCTCAAGGAGCGCGGCGCCAGCCAGGGCACCAAACTCTCCGGCGGCGAGCAGCAAATGCTAGCCATCGCCCGCATCCTGCGCACCGGCGCCCATCTGCTGCTTTTGGACGAACCGACCGAGGGCCTCGCGCCGGTGATCATCCAGCAGATCGGCGCGACCATACGGCGGCTTCGCGAAAAGGGATTCACGGTGCTTCTGGTCGAGCAGAACTTTCATTTCGCCGCGACTGTCGCCAATCGCCATTACATCGTCGAACACGGCCAAGTGGTGGACATGATCCTGAACGACGACGTCGCAGCCAACGAGGAGAAACTCAAGGCCTACCTCGGCGTTTGATGGCCGCCGGGGTATCCGTTCGAACCATCGCAACCAGGAAGGAGGCTTGCATGCGTATCACGATGAAGATGCTTATGGGTGTCGCCGCGGCGGCGATCGCCGCCGTTGGGCCCGCGTCGGCGCAACAAATGTCTGACGGCGTCGTCAAGATCGGCGTGCTCAACGACCAGTCGGGGCTGTATGCCGACTTGTCCGGGCCCGGCTCGACTTGGGCGGCGCGCAAGGCGGTCGCCGACTTCAAGCCCTCGTTCAAGGTCGAGGTCATCGCCGCCGATCACCAGAACAAGCCCGACGTCGGCGCCAGCATCGCCCGTCAGTGGCTCGACGTCGATAAGGTGGACATGATCGTCGACGTGCCGACCTCGTCGGTGGTGCTGGCGATCAACCAGATCGTCAAGGAAAAGAACAAGGTCATGATGGTCTCGACCGGCGCCACCGCCGACTTGACCGGCAAGGCCTGCACGCCCAACAGCGTGCACTGGACCTACGACACCTGGGCACTCGCCAACGGCACCGGCAAGGCGATCGTCAAGACCGGCGGCGATACCTGGTTCTTCATCACCGCCGATTACGCCTTCGGCCACGCCCTCGAGCGCGACACCGAAGCCGTGGTCAACGCCAACGGCGGCAAGGTGCTGGGCAAGGTGCGGACGCCGTTCCCCGGCACCACCGACTTTTCGTCGTTCCTGCTCCAGGCGCAGGCCTCGAAGGCGAAGATCATCGGCCTCGCCAACGCCGGCGGCGACACCATCAATTCGATCAAGCAGGCGGCCGAATTCGGCATCGTCAAGGGCGGGCAAAACCTCGCCGGCCTGTTGGTGTTCCTGACCGACATCCACGCGCTTGGCCTGCAGACGGCGCAAGGGCTGATCATGACCGAAGCGTGGTATTGGGACATGACGGAGGCCAACCGCGCGTTCGCCAAGGAGTTCGCGGCGGCCAACAAGGGCAACCACCCGACCATGGGCCAGGCCGGCGTCTACTCGGCGGTTTATCACTACCTGCGCGCGGTCGACGCGCTCAAGTCCGACGCCGACGGCGCCAAGGTGGTGGCGAAGATGAAGGAGATGCCGACCGACGACAAACTGTTCGGCAAAGGCCAAGTCCGCGCCGACGGCCGCCATATCCATCCCATGTATCTGTTCGAGGTCAAGAAGCCCTCGGAGTCCAAGGGTCCGTGGGATTACTACAAGGTCCGCGCCACCATTCCGGCCGACGAAGCTTTCCGTCCGCTCAAGGACGGCGGCTGCCCGCTGGTGAACTGACACCGGACCGAGCCTAAGAACCGGAAAGACGGGCGAGCCCGGGCATGTTCGCGATCCTCGGCATTTCGTCGCAGGCGTTGTTCGGTCAGCTGCTGATCGGGCTGATCAACGGCGCGTTCTACGCGATGCTGAGTCTCGGGCTCGCCCTGATTTTCGGATTGCTCAACATCATCAACTTCACCCACGGCGCCCAATATATGATGGGCGCTTTCGCGGCGTGGCTGCTGCTGACGTACGCCGGCGTTAGTTACTGGTGGGCGTTGCTCTTGGCGCCGATCATCGTCGGGGTGACCGGAATCGTCGTCGAGCGCCTGTTCCTGCGCCGGCTTTACAAACTCGATCATCTGTATGGCTTGCTGCTCACCTTCGGGCTCGCGCTCATGCTCGAAGGCGGGTTTCGCCAAATGTACGGCGTGTCCGGCTTGCCCTATCAAATCCCGCAGGAGCTGCTCGGCGCCTACAACCTGGGATTCATGTTCCTGCCCAAGTACCGGGCCTGGGTGGTGGTCATTTCCCTCGTCGTCTGCCTGGCCACCTGGCTGTTGATCGAGAAGACCAAGCTCGGTTCCTATTTGCGGGCGGCGACGGAAAACCCGTCCCTGGTGCGCGCCTTCGGCATCAATGTGCCGATCATGATCACGTTGACCTATGGATTTGGCGTGGCCCTGGCCGGGTTCGCGGGCGTGCTCGCCGCGCCGATCTACCAGGTCAGCCCGATCATGGGGTCCAACCTGATCATCGTCGTGTTCGCGGTGGTGGTGATCGGCGGTATGGGATCAATTTTGGGCTCGATCGTCACCGGCTTCGCCCTTGGCCTGATCGAAGGGTTGACCAAGGTCTTCTATCCCGAGGCCTCCAGCACGGTCATTTTCGTCATCATGGCGATCGTGCTGCTGCTCAAGCCCACGGGATTGTTCGGGCGGAGGGCCTGATGGTCATGGACCGCCGCCTCGTCCTCTACGGCGCGCTGGTGATCGCGGCGTTGGTCGCGCCGGCCGTCATTTATCCCATCTTCCTGATGAAGGCGCTCTGTTTCGCCTTGTTCGCCTGCGCCTTTAATCTGCTGCTCGGCTATGTGGGGCTGTTGTCGTTCGGTCACGCCGCCTATTTTGGCTTCGCCGCCTACATCACCGGCCATACAGCGAAGGTCTGGGGCTGGCCGCCGGAGATCGCGATCTTGGCCGGGACGGCCGTGGCGGCGGCGCTCGGCGTCGCGTTCGGCTGGCTCGCCATTCGCCGTCAGGGCATTTATTTCGCCATGATTACGCTGGCGCTGGCGCAGATGCTGTATTTCTTCTGCGTTCAGGCGCCTTTCACCCACGGCGAGGACGGCATCCAAGCCATTCCGCGCGGCCGATTGCTCGGCCTGATCGACCTCAACGATACGCTGACCATGTATTACTTCGTGTTGGCGGTGTTCATCGCCGGATTCTTGCTGATCCAACGCACGATCCACTCGCCCTTCGGCCAGGTTCTCAAGGCGATCCGGGAAAACGAATCCCGCGCCGTCTCGCTCGGCTACCGGGCCGAACGCTACAAGCTCGCCGCCTTCGTGCTGTCGGCGGCGCTCTCCGGCGTGGCCGGCTCCCTGATGACGTTGGTGTTCAAGTTCGCGACCTTGAACAACGTGCACTGGCACATGTCGGGGGACGTCGTGTTGATGACTCTGCTGGGCGGCGTCGGCACGGTGCTTGGCCCCGTGGTCGGCGCGTTCTTGGTCGCCGCGCTTCAGCAATATTTGGCGCAACTGGGCGCATGGGTCACTATCGTCCAAGGGTTCATCTTTTTCGTCTGCGTGCTGTTGTTCCGTCGCGGCATCGTCGGCGAAATCAACGCCCTGTTGCGCTGGCACCGCTTGGCGAAGAAAGCGGACTAGCGTCGACGCCCAAGGCGGTGCTGGCCTGGGCGAGCGTTTCCTCGGGCGTACCGCCGCTGTCGATCCGGGTCCAGGTTATCTCGCCGAGGTCATAAGTCATCTGCCGCCGAAGCACTTCGGCGGTCGCATCGGATACGTTGGCTGTCCGTTCGGTTACGCGCCGTTCCATGATCGCCGGATCGGCCGAGAGCCACAGGCCGTCGAACGGCACGCCGCAGATGTGCGCGACGGAAGCGATGCGTTTCCGTTCCGCCGGCGCCGCAAATAGCGCGTCCGCGACCACCGAGCGGCCCGCGCGCAACGCCGTCTCGACGCGATTCGTCATCTCGGCGTAGGTACGCGCGGTCATGTCCGCCGTGTAGCCGTCGGGACCGAGACGGTCATGCAGGGTCACGCCGGCCAACTGCTTGCGAATCACGTCGGTCCGCACCACCCGTGCACCCGGCGCAGTCCCAAGCCAGGGGGCGAGCGCGTCCGCGAGCCGGGATTTGCCGCTGCCGGAAAGCCCGCCGACGGCGATCAGGCGAGGTTTATCGGGCGCAAGATAGGCGAAGGCTTCTTGCAAATATCGGCGCGATTCCTCCAACCGGGCGCGGGCCTGTTCGACATTCGTTATGGCGCGCCCCGGTAGGGGCGCCTTATTTGATGCGCGCGGGAATTCGCCCGCGCGCGCCGCCGTCGCGCCCACATGGGCGCGGATCGCGGCACGGAGCGACAGGAACAACGGCAATGCTGCCAAGCCCTCTTCGTCGCCGGTCGCGTCGAGATAGCGGTTGAGAAATTGGCCGGCCAGCGTCCGTCGACCGAGGTGGTCGAGGTCCATCACCAGAAAAGCGGCGTCGTAGAGCGTGTCGATGACGGCGAAGGTTTCGTTGAATTCGATGGCGTCAAACAGAACCGGATGGCCGTCGATCAGGCAGATGTTGCCGAGATGGAGATCACCATGGCAGCGGCGCACCCGGCCGCCATCGCGGCGTCGTTCGAGCAGGCCGCGCAGCGACGCCAGGCGCGCTTCCGAAGATTGCCGCAGGCGCTCGATATCGGCCGCGTCGAAGGCGCCGGCGGCGGGTCCGGTCATGCTCGCGGCGTTGCCGGCGATGGTGTGCGCGAAGCCGGCGACCGAATCCGCCTCGCGGTGAACCTCGGCGTCGCGGTGGAAGCGGGCGACGGTTTCCGCCAATTCCACGATCCGGCCGCGGTCGAGGGCACCCACGCGCGCCAAGCGGTCGAACAGCGTCGCCTCGTCGAAACGAGTCATCTCCACCAACCATTCGACCGGCTCGCCCGGCCCGTCGAAAACGAGTCCCCCTCCCGGCGCGCGCGCCAAGGGAACGACGCCGCGGTAGATCGCCGGCGCGGCGCGGCGGTTGACGGCAATTTCCGCTTCGCACGCCGCGCGGCGTTTTTCCAAGCTCGAAAAGTCGAGATAGGGGTAGCGCACCGCTTTCTTGAGCTTGAAGGCGCGCGCCCCCGCGAGAAAAACGACCGAGATATGGGTTTCGATCCGGCGCACCTCCTTGATGCCCGCGCCGTAGGACGACGGCTCGGACAGGAAGGCAACCGCCTCGGTTTGATTTTCGAAGCTCATCGCGCGCCGGACATGGGACGACCGTCATCGCGCAGCCAGACGTAGAGCGCGGGAATCGTCAGCATGGTCAGCGCGGTCGACGACGCCAACCCGAACACCAGGGAAATGGCGAGCCCCTGAAAAATAGGGTCGAGCAGGATGAAGGTGGCGCCGGTCATCGCCGCGGCCGCCGTCAGCACGATCGGCTTGATGCGGATCGCGCCCGCCTCCAGGAGCACGTCGCGCAAGGCGTCGCCCTTGCCCTGGCGGTGGCGAATGAAATCGACCAACAGAATCGAGTTGCGGACGATGATGCCGGCGAGCGCGATGAAGCCGATCATCGAGGTGGCGGTGAACGGCGCCGAAAACAACCAGTGACCGAATACGATGCCGATCAACGTCAGCGGCACCGGTGTCAGGATGACCAGCGGCAACACGAAGCTGCCGAACTGGGCGACCACCAGGACGTAGATTCCGAACAGCGCGAAGGCGAAGGCGAGCCCCATGTCGCGGAACGTGACGTAGGTGATCTCCCATTCCCCGTCCCACAGCAGCGTGACCTTGGATTCGTCCACCGGCTGGCCGTGGAGACGAATGTCCCCTTTCCGGCCCGCGCCCGCCCATTCGGCGCCGGCGAGCCGGTCGCCGACCGCCAGCATGCCGTAAATCGGCGCCTCGAAGCGCCCGGCCAGTTCGGCCGTCACGTAATCAGCGAAGCGCCCGTCGCGGCGATAGAGGGGATAGGAGCCGCGCTCGCGCCTGAGCCGCACCACGTCACCGATTTCGACGTTGGCGCCGGAATCGGCGGCCTCACCCGGCGCGGCAATCGGGGTGGAGAGCAGCCGTTCGGTCGGCACCAGCGCTTCCTTGGGCAGGCGCACGGCGATCTCGACCGGATTGATGCCGGGTCCGCGATGGGAATAGCCGACCCGCACGCCGGCGAGCAGCGCTTCCAGGGTGTCGTACAGCGCCTGTTCCTGAACGCCGTGGTATTCGAGATTCTCCTGCTCAATCTCGATGCGCAGGCGCTCGGGCGGCGTGCCGAAGGAATCATCCACGTCGACGATGAAGTCGACCGCCTCGAACGCTTGGCGTACCCGCCGTGCGGCCTCGCGCCGGGTTTCCGCGTCGGGACCGTAGATTTCCGCCATCAGGGTACCGATCACCGGCGGTCCCGGCGGCACCTCGGCGACCTTGAACTCGACCCCGGCAAGATCCGGCAGCGCCGCAAGCCGTTGACGGATGTCGAGAGCGATGGCGTGGCTTTGTCGGGCCCGCTCGCCCTTGGGTTTGAAATTGACCTGGATGTCACCCTGCCACGGCTGGCGCCGCAGGTAATAATGCCGGACCAAGCCGTTGAAGTTGAACGGTGCGGCGGTACCGGCATACAGCTGGAGGTGGGTGATTTCGGGAATGCCGTTCAAGGCGTCGGCGGCGGCCATCAGGGCGCGTTCGGTCGCCTCGATGGCGCTGCCTTCCGGCAAGTCGAAAATCACCTGGACCTCGGACTTGTTGTCGAACGGCAGCAGCTTCACCGTCACGTGCCGGGTGGCGAACGGCACGCACGCGATCACGGTCCCGATCGCCACCGCCGCCAGAAACCGCTTCGCCCGCCGCCGCTCGGCCAACAGCGGCGCGGCAACGCGGCGATAAAGCGCGCCAAGCCGCCCGGCATGATCGCCGCCATGTCCGTCTTCCCGCTCAGGCGCCAAGCGTCGCAGCAACAAGGCCAGCCAGGGCGTGACGGTCACCGCGACGAAGAACGAGAACAGCATGGCGGCCGAGGCATTGGCCGGGATCGGGCTCATATAGGGTCCCATCAGCCCCGAAACGAACATCATCGGCAGCAACGCCACGACGATGGTAAGCGTGGCGACGATGGTTGGATTGCCGACCTCGGCGACCGCCTCGATCGCGGCGTGGACGCGGTCGCGGCCATCGTTCATCGCCCAGTGGCGGGCGATGTTTTCCACCACCACGATCGCGTCGTCGACCAGGATGCCGATCGAAAAGATCAGCGCGAACAGGCTGACGCGGTTGATGGTATATCCCATCAGCCACGACGCGAACAACGTGAGCAGGATGGTCGACGGCACCACCATCAGGACGACGACGCCTTCGCGCCAGCCGAGCGCGATGCCGACCAGGACGACGATCGATACGGTGGCGAGCGCGAGATGAAATAACAGCTCGTTCGACTTCTCGGTCGCGGTCGCGCCATAATTGCGCGTCACCGCCACGTCGACTTCCGGCGGGATCAGCGAGCCGCGCACCGTCTCCAGTTGGCGCAGCACCGCGTCGGCCACGGCGACCGCGTTGGCGCCCTTGCGCTTGGCGACGGCGAGGGTGACGGCGGGACGGCGCTCGAAAGTTCCGGAGGCCGTCTTGACCAGGTGCCAGACCCGGCTTTCCTCCGGCTTGGCGCCGATTACGACCCGGGCGACGTCCTTGACGTAGACCGGGCGCCCGTCGCGGCTGGTGATCAGGAGCTGGCCGATGTCGGGCTGGCCGTCGAGCGTCTGGCCGGCGAGCACCGGCAGTGCCCGGCCGCGCTCGCGCATCTGGCCGATGACGAAACGACGATTGGCGTGGCGCACCTTGTCGACGAGCTGGGCGAGCGTTACGCCGTAGAGCGCTAGCCGCTCCGGGTCTGGCTCGACGCGGATTTGGTCCGCGCGCCCGCCGACGACGAACACCAAGCCGACGTCCGGCGCCTTGGTCAGGTGGTGGATCAGGTCGTCCGCGACCTTGTGGAGCGCGTTGTCGTCCCAGCGTCGCTCGGCGTCGTCCTTGGGCGACAGGGTCAATGTCACGATCGGCACGTCGTTGATCCCGCGCCCGACGATCAACGGCTCGGGCACGCCGATCGGGATGCGCCAGATGTTGGCGCGGATTTCGTCGTGCACGCGCACCAGGGCCGCGTCTTCGCTGGTCCCGACCTCGAAGCGGACGGTGACCACCGCCTGATCGTCCTCGCTCAGGGAGTAGACGTGCTCGACGCCGTTGATTCCCTTGACGATGTCCTCGAGCGGCTCGGTCACCAGCTTGACCACGTCGGACGCCTTGTGCCCGTTGGCCGCGACCTGGACGTCGACGATCGGCACGACGATCTGGGGTTCCTCTTCGCGCGGCAGCGCGGCGAGCGCGAGCAGGCCAAGCCCGAACGCCACCAGCAGGGCGAGCGGCGTGAGCGGCGAACGGATAGAGGCGCGGGTGATGGTGCCGGATAGGCCCAGCTTCACGGCCGCGCCCCCGGCTTGGCGAGCGCGTCGCCGTCGACGAGGCCGGACAGCACCTCGACCCCGCCGTCGGTGGGCAAGCCGGGCTGTACCACCACCTCGCGCCCGTTGGCGAGCTTGGCGAAGGTCAGGCCGTGGCGGCGAAACAGGTATTCGGGCGGCACCACGAACGTGCGCCGTTTGCCGGTCGCGACGTGGACCGCGACCCTCTCGCCTACGAAATAATCGCCGAGGCCCTCGACCTCCACGTCCGCGACCACGCGTCCCTGGCGCAGTTCGGGATAGACCTGGAAAATGCGGCCCGTCCGCAGTTTCCCGTCGCGCGCGGGATCGGTGCGTTCGGCCGGATCGAGCGCGGACGAACCGACCCGCACCTCGTCGCCGACGCGCAAAAAGCGCGCGTGCCGTTCGGGCAGATGCAGGCGCAGGATGTAGGCGTTGGCGGCGATGGTGGCGACGGTTTCGCCGGGCAAGACCACCGCGCCTGCGGTCACCGGCACGGTAAGCACGCGGCCGTCGGCGGGGGCAAGGACCGCGCCTTCGGCCTGCTGCTCCATGACGACCTTGCGTTCGGCGATCATCGCCGCCAGATCGCGGTCGACGACCTGGAGGCCGGTGGTCGCTTCGTCGAGGCGCGACTGGGCCGCCGCGCCGGTTTCGCGCAGCTTGGCGACCCGCTCCAGCACCGTTTGCGCCAGCTTTTTCTGCGATTCGAGCGCTTGAATCCGCGCCTCGACCGCTTGGCGCCGGGAATCGAGCTTGGGATCGACCACCTCGGCGAGCACGTCGCCTTTGCGCACCGACACGCCTTCGTCCGCCGCCAGTTTGGCGATGGTTCCGCCGATGCGCGCGCGCGCCGCGATGCGATCCACGCTTTCGACCGTGGCGATGACCGCCTTGCGGTCCTCGATCTCGATCTCGCGCACCGTGAATTCGTTCGCGCCGACCGTCCCCGAACGCGCCAACAGCGCGACGGCGAAAACAAACCACCCGATGTCGGATTGCCTGCCGCCGATCATTCCTCGCCCTCCGTTCAGCCGTAGACGGCGCGCTGCTCGACCACTCCTTCGGGGTCTTCGTGCACGATGACCTCGGCGTTGGGATACGCCGCCATGATCCTCTTCATGACGTTCTCCGAGATTACGTGAACGTCGTGCAGGGTCATGTTGCCGTCGAGTTCAAGGTGGAGCTGGATGAACACGTGCGAACCCGAAGAGCGGGTTTTGAGATCGTGAACGCCGCGCACTGCCGGGTCCGACTTGGCGATGGCCTTGATCTTATCGCGGTCGGCGTCGGGCAATTCGCGGTCCATTAGGATGTGCAGCGCGCGAGTCCCGATCGACCACGCTCCCCAAAAGATATAGGCGACGATGGCGATGGCAACCAGGGGGTCGGCCATCACCCAGCCGAACTGGGACACCAACACCAACGACACGATGACGCCGGCGTTGGCGAGCACGTCGGTTTCGTAATGGAGCGAGTCGGCGCCGATGGCGAGCGATTTCGTCCGCCGCGCGACGTATTTCTGGAACACGACCAGCCCGAGGGTGACGAGGATGGAAAACACCATCACCGCGATGCCGATGTCGATGTTGGCGAGCGCGCGCGGCCGGAACAGGCGCTCGCCCGCCTGCACCAGCAGGAACGCGGCCGAGCCGGCGACGAACGCCGCCTGGCCAAGCCCGGCGAGCGCCTCTGCCTTGCCGTGCCCGAAGCGGTGTTCCTCGTCCGCCGGGGTGAGCGCATGGCGGATCGCGATCAGGTTGACCAACGACGCGCCGATGTCGAGCAGCGAATCGATCAGGGTCGACAGGAGGCCGACGGAATCGGTGAGCGTCCAAGCCATCAGCTTGGCCGCGATCAGGATTCCGGCGACCGTCACCGAGGCACGCGCGGCGAGCCGGATCAGGCGCACGTTTTCGGCGGGCGCGGACGCTGGCGATGGCGTGGTTTTCGGCATCATCGGCTAAGGGTACAACTTGATCGTCGTCCAGGCGTCGTCTTGACGATGGTACACTGTCCGGTCGTGCAACCGGAACGGACGTTCCTGCCAGAATTCGATTGTATCCGGCGCCAGCCGGAAACCGGACCAGAAGGACGGCCGTGGTACTTCGCCGATATGGAATTTTGCGGTGAACTCGGCGACGCGTTTTTCGAGCGCGAAGCGGCTTTCCAATGGCTGCGATTGGCACGAGGCCCAGGCACCAATCCGGCTCGCGCGGTCGCGGCTGGCGAAATAGGCATCGGCTTCCGCGTCCGCAACCGGCGCAATCGTGCCTTCGACTCGGACCTGACGATCCAGCGATTTCCAATGAAAACACAGGGCGGCGCGGGGGTTGGCCCGCAATTCCCGCCCCTTGCGGCTGTCGAGGTTGGTGTAAAAGACGAACCCGCGCGCGTCTACATCTTTCAGCAACACCATGCGCACCGAAGGTTTGCCGTCGGCATCGGCGGTAGCGAGCGCGACCGCGGTCGGATCGGAAGGTTCCGCCCGGGTGGCGTCCCGAAGCCAGGCGTGGAACAGCTCGATCGGGTCGGCGGGTTCGGACTTGTTCATTTTGGAATCGGTCTTTGCGAATTAAACTAACTTGTTGACTTGCTTAGTCTTTTCATGGCCTTGCAACCCGTGCCAGGACCCATAAATTTGCCACATTCGGCGATCAACCTATATCTAATTCGAGCCTGACCCAATCCCTTTCCGAACCCGGCGAGCCGAACTTCAGGAGATCGTACTCAGATGAAAACTACAGGAATCGCTTTGGCGACAGCGGCGGCGGTGTTGCTCGCGGGTTGCCAGAATATGCAGGACAACCCCAAGCAGACCATGGGCACCATCCTCGGCGCCGGCACCGGCGCGTTGATCGGCTCGCAGATCGGCAGCGGCCGAGGCCAGATGGTGGGAATCGCGGTCGGCACGCTGGCCGGCGCCATGCTCGGCAGCGAAATCGGCAAGTCCCTCGACAACGCCGACAAAGCCATGTCCCAACGTACCGCGCAGGCGTCGCTCGAAACCAACCGCACCGGGCAGACTTCGTCCTGGCGCAATCCCGATTCGGGCAATTCCGGCACCTACACGCCGACCAGCACCTACCGGTCGACGTCCGGCCAGGATTGCCGCGAGTTCGAACAAACCATCACCGTCGAGGGCCGCACCGAACGGGCCATGGGCCGCGCCTGCCGCCAGCCGAACGGAACCTGGCAGGTCGTCCCGTAATCCGCCGGCGCGCGGCGCACCCGATACGCGACGCGCCCATGCGCGATATGATCGAGCCGGCCGAAGATTACGGCCGGCTCTTTCGTTCCGGCTCTCCGTTATTTGATGCGAGACAAGGGCGGTTGTTGCTAATGTCTCGCGCATGAAAGACCCTTATGTGGTGCTCGGCGTTCGCCGCAGCGCGAGCGCCGAGGAGATCAAGGCGTCCTACCGCCGCCTCGCGCGCGAGTTGCATCCCGATAGCCATCCCGGCGACGCTCGTTCGGAGGAAAAATTCAAGCACGTCAGTGCAGCCTACGCGCTGCTGTCCAACGCCGAGATGCGCGAACGCTACGACCGCGGCGAGATCGACGCCTCGGGCGCGCCCAAGGGGCGCAAGCCCCCGCCCGGCGCGGGCAGTCCCGGGCGGCGCAATCCGTTTGATCGCTTCTTCCGCGACCGCAACGCGCACGCGGGCATCAAGGTCAACGGCGCCAATGTCGATTACACCTTGAAGGTCGATTTTCTCGAAGCTGCCCGTGGCGCGGTCAAAAATGTCGGCATGACCAACGGCAAACGCCTGAAGGTCACCATTCCGCCCGGCACCCGTCCGGGCCAAATCCTGCGCCTGCGCGGCCAGGGTATGCCCGGCCTCGGCGGCGGCGAAGCGGGCGACGCCTTGGTCGAAATCGCGGTCGATCCGCATCCTGTTTTCCGCGTCGAGGGCGACGACGTCCATGCCGATCTTCCCGTGACGCTGGCCGAAGCGGTTCTCGGCGGCCGGATCCAAGCTGAAACCATCGACGGCCCGGTCATGGTGACCGTTCCCGAAGGGTCCAACACCGGTACCACGTTGCGCCTGCGCGGCAAGGGTCTCGCCAAGGGCGCCGACCGGCGCGGCAACCATTTCGCCGTTCTCAAGGTCGTGCTGCCCGCCCAACCCGATCCCGAACTGGTCGAATTTGTCCGTTCCTGGAATGCCCGGCACCCCTACCGGGTGCGCGACGAAACGGCCAAGGCCGATTCCGACGATTCGAAGTGACCGGTCGAGGTGAGAGGCCGACGTAACGAGGCCCGTGCGACGTTGGTTTTGCGCGTGGCGCCCTTTCGTGTACCATCGCCGTCCCGGTTTCCATTGTTTCAGGGGCTCCCATGACGACTGCGACCTCCGGCCTGATGCGCGGCAAGCGCGGCTTGATCATGGGCGTCGCCAACGACCGTTCCATCGCCTGGGGCATCGCCAAGGCGGTGCACGCCCAGGGCGCCGAACTGGCCTTCACCTTCCAGGGCGAAGCCCTGGAAAAGCGCGTGCGGCCCTTGGCCGCCGGCATCGGCGCGAACCTCGTGTTGCCGTGCGACGTCACCGACTCCGCCTCGCTCGACGCGGTCTTTCGGGCGTTGACCGAGCGCTGGGCGCGACTCGATTTCCTGGTCCATGCCGTCGCCTATTCCGACAAGGATCAGCTCAAGGGCCGTTACATCGACACCACGCCCGACAACTTCGCGCGCACGATGAGCATTTCCTGCTTCTCCTTCACCGATGTGTGCCGGCGCGCGGAGGCGCTGATGACGGAGGGCGGCAGCCTTTTGACCCTCAGCTATTTTGGCGCCGAGCGGGTCATGCCCCACTACAACGTCATGGGCGTCGCCAAGGCCGCGCTGGAGGCGAGCGTGCGCTACCTTGCCGAGGACCTCGGCAAGAAGCGTATCCGGGTCAACGCGCTGTCGGCCGGGCCGATGAAGACGTTGGCGTCCTCGGCCATCGGCGATTTCCGCTACATCCTCAAGTGGAACGAATACAATTCGCCGCTCCGGCGCAACGTCACCCTCGATGACATCGGCGGCGCCGGGGTTTATCTGCTGTCCGACCTCTCCAGCGGCGTCACCGGCGAGATCCATCACGTCGACTGCGGCTACAACGTCGTCGGCATGAAGGCGGTCGACGCGCCGGACATCTCGGTGGTGTGAGCTTCATGAGCGGCAATACCTTCGGTCATCTGTTCCGCGTCACCACCTTTGGCGAAAGCCACGGGCCGGCCATCGGCGGCATCGTCGATGGAGTCCCGCCCGGTATCGCGCTCGCCGAATCCGACATCCAGCCCTATCTCGACCGCCGCCGCCCCGGCCAGTCGCGCTTCACCACCCAACGGCGCGAACGCGACAAGGTTCATGTTTTCTCCGGGGTGTTCGAGGGCAAAACCACCGGCGCACCGATCGGGTTCGCTATCTTCAACGAAGATGCGCGCTCAAAGGATTACGAAACGATCAAGGACGTCTTCCGCCCCGGCCACGCCGATTACACCTATTTGATGAAATACGGCATTCGCGATTATCGCGGCAGCGGTCGGGCGAGCGCGCGCGAAACCGCGGTGCGCGTCGCCGCCGGCGCCATCGCGCGCAAGGTACTAGGCGATTCCGTGGTCATTCGCGGCGCGCTGATCCAGATGGGGGGCAAGCGGATCGAGCGTAACCGCTGGAACTGGCGCGAGGTTACGCGCAATTCGTTTTTCTGCCCTGACGCCCGGGCCGCGCGTGCCTGGGAAGCTTATCTGGACGGCATCCGCAAGAAAGGCTCCTCGATCGGCGCAATAATCGAGGTGGTGGCGGAAGGCGTTCCCGCCGGTCTTGGCGAGCCGGTATTCGACCGGCTGGACGCCGATATCGCCAAGGCGATGATGAGCATTCCCGCGGTCAAAGGGGTCGAGATCGGCGCGGGCTTCGCGGCGGCCGCCCTCACCGGCCCCGAGAACGCCGATCACATGCGCGCAGGCCCCAAGGGTCGGCCCAGATTTCTTTCCAACAACGCGGGCGGCATCCTGGGCGGCATATCCACCGGCCAGGACATCGTCGTGCGCTTTGCGGTCAAGCCGACCAGTTCGATCTTGATCCCGCAGCCGACCGTCACCGTCCAAGGCAAGAACACCACTGTTTCGACCAAAGGCCGCCACGACCCTTGCGTCGGCATCCGCGCAGTGCCCATCGGCGAAGCGATGCTGGCCCTGGTGCTTGCCGACCATTTTCTGCGCCAGCGCGGCCAGTGCGGAAAATAGCGACGGGAAACAGGTGCGGTAAATAACTGCCGCTTGAGGTGCCCCATGCCCCAGCCCAAGCACATCGTCAAACTGCCGCCGCTGCCCGACCCGGCGACGCTGGAAGACGACATCAAGAAATACTTCGCCAAGTGCCAGGAAAAGCTCGGCCTGATTCCCTACGTGCTCCGCGCCTACACCGCGAACCCGGACAAGCTCCGCGCGTTCTCGCGTTTCTACAACACGCTCATGCTCGACGAGGAGCGCTGCAAGCTTTCGAAGCTTGAGCGCGAGATGATCGCGGTCGTCGTCTCCTGCGCCAACCATTGCTACTACTGCCTGGTCGCCCACGGCCAGGCGGTGCGCGAGCTGTCGGGCGATCCGCAACTGGGCGAGATGATGGTGATGAACTACCGCGTCGCCGAGTTGACGCCCCGCCAGCGTGCCATGCTCGATTTCGCCTGGAAACTGACGGCGACGCCCCACGACGTCGGCGACGCCGACCGCGAAGGCCTGCACAAGGCCGGATTTTCCGAGCAGGACATTTTCGACATCGCCGACACGGCGGCGTTCTTCAACTACACCAACCGGGTCGCGCACGCCCTCGACATGATGCCCAATCCGGAATATCACGCGAAAAATCGGTGAATAATTAGGCTTTTGAAATCAATGGTTTGAATACCTCATAAAATACTATATTTTTATGTATTTAATTACATTTGACATTATTTTGAGTGTAATTTATCAATTTTCTTCATGTCCATCGCCCTCGCCCCCGTCTCCGTCAAATCGGAGATTCCGGTACCGGTTGCCGTCGAAACCCCGTCGCCGGTTCCCGAAGTCGACCCCTTGAGCGTCGAGCAATGGCGCCGGGCCGGCAACGCCGTCATCATCGACGTGCGCGAGCGGGACGAATTCGAGGAAGAGCGCATCCCGGGCGCTCTCCTGTTCCCCAAATCCGAATTCAACCCGGCGGCTTTTCCATCGTTCGGCCCGCTCAAGCTGGTTCTCGTCTGCCTCGCCGGCAAGCGCTCGCTCGCCGTCGGCGAGGCCTTGCGCGCCGCCGGCCGGGCCGAGGCGATCTCGCTCCGCGGCGGCATGCTCGGCTGGATGGCCGCGGGCCTGCCGGTGGACACCGACGGCCGATAGGGTTATTCGCGCCTTGCGTTCCGGGCCCCCGGCCCCCATCTTGACGCCGCCATGCACGCCCCCCAACCCGTCGTCGCCGAGGCCGACCCGCATACCGTCAAGCGTTGGCTCGACGCGGGCGAAGCGATCCTGATCGACGTGCGCGAAATTCCCGAATACCAGCGTGCCCACATCGCGGGCGCGATGCTGGTGCCGCTTTCGGCGTTCGACCCGAAGCGCATACCGCAGGACGGCATAAAGGTCGTGCTGCAATGCGCGGTCGGCGCGCGCTCGGCCTCGGCTTGCGCCTACCTGCAAACCCAAGGGTTCGAGAACCTCTACAACCTCGCCGGCGGGCTCCAGGCTTGGTCGCAGGCGGGATTACCGATCGAGTTCGGCTGACGTTATTCCCGCTCGGCCGCGATCAAGAATTCCTTGTTGCCTTCCGGGCCCTCGATCGGGCTTTCCGTGATCCCGAGCACGCGCCAGCCTTGCCCGATCAGCCAGGCTTCGATGCGTTCGCAAACTTCCCGATGCAGCGCCGGATCGCGCACCACGCCCTTCTTGCCGACGCGCCCCTTGCCCACTTCGAATTGCGGCTTGATCAAGGCGATCAGGTGTACACTTGGCGCGGCCAGGGCGAGCGAAGCCGGAAGCACGGTCTCGAGTCCGATGAAGCTCGCATCGCACACGATTAGCCGCGGCGGCTCCGGGATCAGACGGGAATCGAGGTTCCGCGCATTGGTCTTTTCAAGGAGTATCACGCGCGGCTCGTGGCGCAGCTTCCAATCGAACTGGCCGTGGCCGACGTCGACCGCGTAGACGCGCTTGGCACCGCGGGTCAACAAGACGTCGGTAAAGCCGCCGGTCGAAGCGCCGACATCGAGGCAAACGAGCCCTTCGGGCGAGATGCGGAAATGATCGAGGCCGTGAGCAAGCTTGACGCCCCCGCGCGAAACCCACGGATGATCCTTGCCGCGCATCTCGATCAGTGTATCGGTATCGATCAGGGCGCCGGGCTTTTCCAGCCGGCGCTCGCCCGCGAACACCAAGCCGGCCATAATCAGCGCCTGGGCGCGGGTTCGCGAGTCCGCCAATCCCCGTTCGACCAACAGGACATCGGCGCGGCGCTTACCGGTTGGTGTTTGGGCAACGGGGCGTTTCACGGTGGCGAGCTTAGCATGAAGCGCCTTCACGCAGGCGCGCGCGCGACGTCCGGCAGATATCCCTGCTGCGTGAGCCGGGCAAAGCGGATAATCAGCAGAAGCGCGACGATGCCGAGGCCGAGGGCAAGACCGACCCAAATTCCGACTGCGCCGAGCCCCACCGTGAACCCGAGCAGATAGCTGGCCCCAAAACCGACGCCCCAGTAGCCGAGTCCGGCGATCAGCATCGGCACGGTCGTGTCGTTGAGCCCGCGCAAGGACTGAATGGCGATGGTTTGCGCCCCATCCGCCATCTGGAACGCCGCTGCGACCGCGAGCAACAGCGCGGCGAGCGCGACGACCGGAGCTCCGTCCGGGGTCGCCGAATCGATGAATAACCCGGCCAGGAATTCGGGCGCCGCGAGCAGGACGACGCTCATCGCCGCCATGAACGTCACGCCGAGCGCTAACGCGGTCCAGCCGGCGCGGCGTGCGCCGTCCGGGTCGCGTCGGCCGACCGCGTGGCCGACGCGCACCGTCGCCGCCTGCCCGATGCCGTAAGGCACCATGAACGAGACCGAGGCGATTTGCAGCGCGATCTGGTGGGCGGCGATCGATACCGTGCCGATCCAACCCATCAGCAGCGCCGCCACCGCGAACACGCCGTATTCCATGAGTATGGCGCCGGCGATCGGCGTGCCGAGGACGAATATACGGCGAAAGATGGTCCAATCCGGTCGCCAAAAGTGTCCGAGAACGTAATAGCGCCGGAACGGCCGTAGTCCGAGAACGATCGCCAGCATGGCGGCGAACATGGCAAGGTTGACGAGCGCGCTCGCCAACCCGGCGCCGATCAATTCGAGCCGGGGCAAACCGAACGCGCCGAAGATCAGGGCGTAGGCCAACACGGCATTGATCGGCACGCCCGCCAGCATGACCCATAGCGCCGGTTCCGGGCGGTTGAGGGCTGCGGCGAAGTTACGCAGCACGATGAATCCGACCGCAGTTGGTAGGCACCACAACAGCGTGCTCAGATATTCGCCCGCCGCGTTCACCACGTCGGCCGGTTGCCCGAGCGCACGCAACAAAGGTGGGGCCGCCGGAACCGCGATGAGGCAGAATGGGATCGTCAACAGTCCCGCAATCCAGAGCCCTTGCCGAACCACGCGCCGCACTTCGCGCGGGCGCCGCGCTCCAAAAGCCTGCGCCGCCAACGGCGCCGTCGCCATGACGATGCCCATGCCGATGACGAAGGCGGTGAAGAACACGACATAGCCCAGGCTTCCTGCTGCGAGCGCGGTCGCACCGAGCCGGCCGATCAGGATCACATCGGTCGTCAGAATGGCGATTTGCCCAAGACTCGTCAGCACGAGCGGGCCGATCAAAACCAGCATCGCCCTCGCCTCGTCGCGCCAAGCGTCGAGCGCACGCGCACGCGGCGACAATTCGGTCGAGGAAGTGAAAATGTCGTTCATGGCGGCGCGTGACTACCGCACGCGACAACCCCAAACAACCCTCTACGTCGAAGGCCTTTTTACGGACGCCAAATTACGTGGAGGCGGACATAAGGGAAAGATATTGTCCCGACGCGGCAGGGACCGGCAACAATCTTGCTATTCCACGACCAAGCGCGCCGGACTGGTACCGCATCGTCACTATGAAATTTATGCCAGCGCCGCTTGCGCCGCTTCCTCGGCCCGGCCGAGCGCCGAAAGCACGGTGGCGGCGATGTGCCTGGCATTCAGCCGCGCCATCTCATATTGCTTCTCGGGCTTGTCCTGGTCGAAGAATACGTCGGGCATGGTCATTGCCCGCACCTTGAGGCCGCGATCGGTCAGGCCCTCGTTGGCGAGAAACTGGAGAACCTGGGCGGCGAAACCGCCGGAAGAACCTTCCTCGATAGTGACTAGAACTTCGTGGGTCTTCGCCAGCGAGCGGATCATATCCTCGTCGATCGGCTTGGCGAAACGGGCGTCGGCGATGGTCGGTGATAGGCCGCGCGCGGCCAGCAATTCGACCGCTTTCTGCGATTCCGTCAGGCGGGGGCCGAGACTCAGAATCGCGACCGTAGAACCTTCGCGCACGATCCGGCCTTTACCGATTGGGAGCACCGTACCCCGTTCCGGCAATGTGACGCCGACGCCCTCGCCGCGCGGATAGCGCACGGCGGAGGGTCGATCGTCGATGGCGACGGCGGTCGCGACCATGTGCATCAGTTCCGCCTCGTCGGCGGGCGCCATCACCACGAATCCCGGCAGGCAGCAGAGATACGCGAGGTCGAAGGCGCCGGCGTGGGTCGAACCGTCGGCGCCGACGTAGCCGGCGCGGTCGAGGGCAAAACGAACCGGCAGCCCTTGAATCGCGACGTCGTGCACCACTTGGTCGTAGGCCCGCTGGAGGAATGTGGAATAGATCACTGCAAACGGCTTGAAGCCTTCCGCCGCCAGACCGGCGGCGAAGGTAACGCCATGTTGTTCGGCGATGCCGACGTCATATGTGCGCTTCGGGAACGCTTCGCCGAACTTGTCGAGGCCGGTGCCCGACGGCATCGCTGCGGTGATGGCGACGATTTTATCGTCGACTTTCGCTTCCTCGATGAGCGCCTTGGCGAACACGTTGGTGTAGCTCGGCGCATTGCTCTTCGCCTTGACCTGGACGCCGGTGATAACATCGAACTTCGTGACGCCGTGGTACTTGTCGGGCGACTTCTCGGCGGGCGTGTAGCCATGGCCCTTTTGTGTCACGACGTGAAGCAGGATCGGCCCCGGCTCCTTGTCGTCGCGCAAGTTCTTCAGAACCGGCAACAGATGATCGAGGTTGTGTCCGTCGATCGGCCCGACGTAATAAAAGCCGAGTTCCTCAAACAGCGTGCCGCCGGTAACCATGCCGCGAGCGTATTCCTCGGCCTTGCGCGCGGCTTCCTTGAGTGGGCGGGGGAACTTGGCGGCGACGTCCTTGGCGAAGTGACGGACCGAACGATAAGGCTTGGACGAGATCAGGCGCGACAGGTATGCGCTCATGGCGCCGACGGGCGGTGCGATCGACATGTCGTTGTCGTTGAGCACCACAATCAATCGCTCGTCCATGGCGCCGGCGTTGTTCATCGCCTCGTAGGCCATGCCCGCGCTCATGGCGCCGTCGCCGATGACGCAGATGATGTGGTTGTCGCCACCCTTGAGGTCGCGTGCCACCGCCATGCCGAGGCCAGCTGAGATCGAGGTCGAGCTGTGCGCGGCGCCGAACGGGTCATACTCGCTTTCGGAGCGCTTGGTGAAGCCGGAGAGCCCGCCGCCCTGGCGCAGGGTATGCATGCGCGAGCGTCGGCCGGTGAGAATTTTGTGCGGGTAGCACTGGTGACCGACGTCCCAGATCAGCCGGTCGCGGGGTGTGTCGAACACGTGATGCAACGCGACGGTCAGTTCGACTACGCCGAGGCTAGCGCCGAGATGGCCGCCGGTGATGGACACCGACCGCACCGTATCGCGCCGTAATTCGTCGGCGAGCTGCTTCAACTGCTCGACGGTGAATCCGCGGATATCGGCCGGATCGTTGACGGTGTCGAGCAGCGGGGTCCCGCTGGGGTTGGGCTGTCCGCTCACGGTTATGGTTCCCTTAAACTCAGATCTTTTTTCGGGCCGAAACCCGTGGCGTCCCGCTCAGGCCCGCCGGTTGACCACGAAACGGGCCAATTCGCGGAGATAATCGGCTTTTTCGTCGAACATTTCAAGGTGCCGGCCGGCCTGTTCGGCCAGCATCTGGGCCTGGGCCTTGGCCCGTTCGATCCCGAGCAGCGAAACGAAAGTCGCCTTGCCGGCCGCGGCGTCTTTGCCGGTTTTCTTGCCGACTTCGGCCGCTGTGCCCTCGACATCGAGCAGGTCGTCGGCGATCTGGAAGGCGAGTCCGAGGTCATGAGCATAGGCCCGAAGCGCGTGGCGCGCGGGCTCGGCCGCCTTGCCGAGGATCGCTCCGGCCTCGCACGCGAACGCAATCAGAGCACCTGTCTTCATCCGTTGCAGGCGGGTGATCTCGGGCATGTCGAGACGCTCGTTTTCGGCCAACAGGTCGAGCATCTGCCCCCCGACCATCCCCTCGGCGCCCGAGGCCTTGGCGAGCGCCAGCACCAGTTGGCTGCGCACCTGCGGATCGGGATGAGTCGGCACGTCGGCCAGCACTTCGAAAGCCCGCGTCAGGAGCGCGTCTCCGGCCAGGATCGCAGTCGCCTCGTCGAAGCGGACATGGCACGTCGGTTGCCCGCGACGAAGATCGTCGTCGTCCATCGCCGGCAGGTCGTCGTGCACCAGGGAATAGCAGTGCACCATTTCGACCGCGGCCGCGGCGCGCAGCGCGCAGCTTTCGGCAACCGCGAACAGTCGCGCGCCGGCGGTGACCATGAAAGGACGGATGCGTTTGCCGCCGCCGAGGGAGGAATAACGCATCGCTTCCATCAAGCGCGACTCGCGCCCGCCACCGACCTTGAGCAGACGGTCGAGCGTTTCGCTGACGGCGCGGGCGCTTTCGGCCATCGCTTTTTGCAGATCGGCCATGGTCCGTCAGTCCGCTTCGACCGGCTTCGTCGTCGGCGTGCCGTCGGATGCCAGCACGATCTTGTCGATCCGCGCGCGCGCTTCCTTGAGTTTTTTTTCGCAATGGCTCTTGAGTGCCGCGCCGCGCTCATAGGCCTTGATCGAAGCGTCGAGACCGCCCTTTCCTTCCTCGAGTTGGCGGACGATTTTTTCCAGTTCGGCCAGCGCGTCCTCGAAACTGAGGGTGGAAACCTCGACGGACGGGGATTTGGTCATGAAAACTCCCAAAGGCGCGGCAGTCTAGCCGCGCGAACATGCCCCCCGCAAGGCTATGCGCCCATCATTTCCCGCACATGCGCGGCGCTCGATTCGGCCAGGGCCTCGAGGTCGTAGCCGCCCTCAAGGCAGGATATCACGCGGCCCTTGGCGCTGGCTTCGGCAATGGCTAGCAGTTCCTCGGTGACCCAGGCGTAATCATCGGCGCCGAGGCGCATCTGGGCGAGCGGATCGCGCGCGTGCGCGTCGAACCCGGCCGATATGATCAAGAATTCGGGCGCAAAGCGTCTGAGCGCGGGCAAAATCGTCCGCCGATACCCCTCGCGGAATTCCGCCGACCCCGCACCTGGCGGCAACGGCAGGTTCGAAACGTTGTCGGCGACTCCGATTTCGTCCGTATGGCCGGTTCCGGGATACGCTGGCCACTGATGGCTGGATCCGTAAAACAGATCGGCGTCGCGCTCGAACGAATGCTGGGTGCCGTTGCCGTGATGGACGTCGAAATCGATCACCGCCACCCGCTTGAGGCCGTGCACCGCGCGCGCCTGGAGCGCGGCGACAGCTACGTTGTTGAACAGGCAAAAACCCATCGCTTGGCCGCTTTCGGCATGATGACCCGGTGGTCGGACCGCGCAGAAGGCGTTCTTGGCTTCGCCCCTCATTACCGCGTCCACCGCCGCGCACGCCGCGCCGGCCGCGCGGAGGGCCGCCTCGCCCGAAGCCGGCGACATGACCGTGTCCGGATCGAGATGCAGGTGTCCTCGCTTCGGGACGCTCGCCAGAATCTGCTCGACATAATCGCGGTCATGGACACGCTCGATCTGTTCGCGCATGGCCTTGGGCGCCTCGCGCCAAACTAGCGTCTCAAACCCTTCTTCCTTGAGGGCAGCCAACACCGCACGCAGACGGTCGGGACGTTCCGGGTGATAGTCGCCAGGGTCATGCTCGATACAGGCCGGATGGGTAAACACAATCGTGGTCATGCGGAGGCCTGTCTTGGTCTGTGAAACATGGGTATAATCTCAAAAACTCCTTGAAAATAAAAGGGTTTTAAGATTCCCGATCCATCCGATGTTAATGAATTCAGCCCCATTTTCGCCATAATCGTATCTCACCTTCAATGCGTTTGGAATGTTCCAACACTCTAACCTACTCGGAGAGACCCACCTATGAAGAAGCTGATCTCGGCCCTCGTGGCCCTGACCTTCGTTCTCGGCGCCGTGGCCGTGACCTACTATCCGGTCGACGTCCAGGCCCAAGAGAAGAAGAAGGATGACGGCAAGAAGAAGGATGAAAAGAAGAAGTAACTCTTCTTCCTTTTTCGACTTTCGCACAGGCCGTGGACGCTGTCCGCGGCCTGTCGCTTTTATATTTATAGGGTGGAACCGGTTTATTCGTCGGAAGTTATCGCTCGACGTGAGAACAAGTAAACTTATTGTGATCATATCGAAGCGCGCGCTTAGTCCTGCGACTTACGGACCTAATGCCGTGAAATTATTTGGAAAATAAAAAACGCCCCCTTCTCGGCTCATCCGCATTAACGAATTTATCCTCTTTTTCGCCATAATTCCCACTAAACTTAGGCACTGTTTGGAATGTTCCAACGCTCTAACCCACTCGGAGAGACCCACCTATGAAGAAGCTGATCTCGGCCCTCGTGGCCCTGACGTTCGTTCTCGGCGCCGTGGCCGTGACCTACTACCCGACCGACGTTGCCGCCGCCGCCCACGAAAAGAAGAAGGACGAAAAGAAGAAGAAAGACGAAAAGAAGAAGTAATTCTTCTTCCCTTTCCGACTTTCGCGCAGGCCGCGGGCTCCGCCCGCGGCCTGTCGCTTTTCGAGGCCGAGTCAACGAAGGAGAAACGCCGTAATCGCGTCGCTCGTGCCATAATGTCGACCGCAATCACGCCACAATGACGACCTATGTTTTTCCTCAAGGCAGACAACGACTGCCGATCACCAACCTCGACGGAGAAAGATCCCATGAATCGCATTCTCGCCGCCGCCACCGCGCTCTCCCTGATCGTCGGAGCCGGCGGCTTCGTCGCCCCGGTCGCGCACGCGCAGGCGACCCCCGCCACCCCGGCCCAGAAAGCCGAACCGGCGAAGAAAGCGGAACCGGCAAAGAAAAAGTCCGACGCCAAAAAGTCCGAAAAGGCGAAGGAAAAAGCGAAGTCTGGTTACGGCAAGGCCGAGCCCAAGAAATAATTGGGTAACGTCTCGACCAGCGGGCCGCGGGAAAACGCTTCCCGCGGCCTCGTCTTTCAGCGGGGGATGGTCGATTTTTTCAAATAATCGATCAACTGGCGCAACTGCTCCGCGTTGGTGATCCGCTGTACCGGCATCTTGGTCCCCGGCAGCATCACGTCGGGCCCGTCGTCGAACAGGCGGAACAGGGTCGCCTCGTCCCAGACGAAGGTTCCCTTTTCGAGGGCGGCGGAATAGCGGTAATCGTCGACCGAGCCCACTTTCCGGCCGAACAACCCGGCGAGATGCGGACCCGATTTATTCGCGCCGTCCGCGGTCAGGGAATGGCAGCGAGCACACTTGGGAAACAGCTTGGCGCCCGGATGCGGATCGGTAAGCCACGGTTGCGCTTCGTCCGGGGTTTCGGCGGCCAAGCCGATCCGGTCACCGGTCTCCAGATGCCACACGCGGGCGCTGCCGTCGGAAGCGGCGGTGACGACAAAGCGGCCGTCGGGCGACGGGGCCACTCCCCAAATCTGACTGTCGTGCGCCTTGATTTCGCGTTCTACTTTTCCGTCGGCGAGCGCGAAGATGGTTACGATCCCGTCGCGTCCCGCCGATGCCGCCCGCCGCCCGTCGGGAAGAAACGCAACCGCGTACACCTGAACCTCGTGATGGCGAAAAGCGGCGATTTCAGACCCTTGCTCCGCATCCCACAGGCGCACGGTCCGATCGATTCCGGCCGACAACAGCCGTTTTCCGTCCGGCGAAACCGCAAGGTGGGTGACCCCACGTTCGTGGCCGGAGAACTTGCCCTTGAGCTCGCCGCTAGCCCGATCCCAAAGCCACAAAAATCCGTCGTGGCCGGCGGCAGCGATGCGCGAGCCGCCGGCGGCAAAGACGACCGCGTTCATCGGTTCCGTGGTCGTCAGAACGGCTCCCGCACGGCCGTCGCGGGCGTCCCAAAGCCGCACGGTGCGATCCCAACCGGCGGTGGCGATCCAGCGCCCGTCGCGCGACACGGCAACACCCATGGTCTTGTGCCGATGGCCCTCGAACCGAAACGCCGGCTTGCCGGTGGCGAGATTCCAAACGATCGCGCCGTCGTCGCTCGCGCTGACCGCGCGCCCGGCATCGACAAAGGCGATTGCATTGACGGGACCGGCGTGCCCATCGAGCACCAGCAATTCCGACTGTTCGCCGAAATCCCAAAGCCTCGCCGAGTAATCGAAGCTGCCGGTGGCAATCCGCCGTCCATCCGGTGAAACCGCGACCGCGCGCACGATTCCGCCGTGTCCAACCAAATCGGCACGGACAGCCGAGGTCGGCACGAGCGACGCGATCAGGAAAACGGCCCCCCAAAGCGCACTCGTGGCAACGCGTGTCGCGACGCGTGTCGGTTTCGCCGCCGTTCGGAATTCACTACCCATGACCGGAATATCGCCGCTCACCCTTCATCTGCACAGACCCCTTTTCCGAGCTGCAATCGCGCCGCGGATATCGCATGCTGCCGCGAAAGAACCCCGGCGATTCTGGAAAACGTAATATTGCGATGCAGCATGAATATTGCGGTGCATTATTGTCCACCGGGATATTGTGTTTTTCCATCCACCTTGGTCGTCTAGATGAAAATGGCACACGCCCGCAAAAACGGATTATTTTTCACGTGCTTTCAATATGTTTTCGATTAGACCCACTCGAGCAAAAATCATATCTGCTAATAAAGCGGCAAATCCGGAAATCATTGGTTATGGCGGTGCACCATAACTTGATGATTTTTCTATGGTATATGACTTTCATGTTTATTAGTTTGAGTTGATGGAAATGCGGTGTGCTCGCCCTCAGGCGCGAACACATCGACGTACACAAATCACATAGAGCGAATCCAAAGGGCCCTCCATGGACACCACGCCGACCGCCCCTGCCAAGCTGCATGCAATCCAATCCAATGCCCGCCGCGCCAGCGAGCTGCTCAAGGCCATGAGCAACCAACACCGCCTGATGATCTTGTGCCAACTGGTTCCGGGTGAAAAAAGCGTCGGCGAACTCGAACGCATCATCGGCCTCAGCCAATCGGCCTTGTCGCAGCATCTAGCCCGGCTTCGCCGCGACAACATGGTCAAGACTCGGCGCGTCGCGCAAACGATCTATTATTCGCTCAACGGCGAAGAGGCGAGCGCGGTGATCGAAACCCTCTACGGACTTTATTGCGGCTCGGCCGCCACCCTGACGATCGAAAACCCGAACGAAGCGCCGCGCACGGTCACGATGCGCTGATCAGAACGGATTCGCCGCTTGGCGGAACACGCGGACCCCGTCCGCGCGCGATTCGCGCGTCAACGCCCCCTCGCTTGCCAGCCAATGAACGTGGGCCAGCGCCTCGCCGATGGCGAACATCAGTTGGTGCGAGTCGAGTTCCCGCGCAAACAGATTTCGCAGAACGTCCGTCCCGCTCGCGGGGGCCGCGCACGCGTCCCAGGTGCGCTGGAGGCGCGAGCGATGGTGGTCCGCCAGTTCGTCTAATCGCCAAGCCAAGCCCCGAAACGGCCGGTCGTGACTCGGCAAAACGAGAATGTCGTCGGGGAGCCCGCGAAACTTCCCGAGCGATTCGAGATAGAGGGCAAGCGGATTGGCGTCCGGCTCGTGCGGCCATACCGCGATGTTGGGGCTGATCCGCGGCAAAATCTGATCGCCGGAAATCAGCACCTTGAGTTCGCCGCACCATAGGCATGCATGCTCGGGCGAATGGCCGAGGCCGACGATTACGCGCCAACCTCGCCCGCCGACCACGATCGTCTCGCCTTCACGGTAGTGGCGGATCGCGAGCGGAATCGGTGATACCGATTGGGCATAGCGGCCGCGCCGGCTGTTCGCCGCCGCGAGTTGCGCGGCATCGAATCCCGCGACGCGGTAAAATTCGACTGCGGCGGCGTGCGTCGCATCAGTCTGATCGAGAGTCAGCATGCGCGCAAAGGCCCACTCCGCGAGCGGCATCCACACTTCGGCTCCGGTGCGTTCGCGGAGCCACCCCGCCAAGCCGACGTGATCGGGATGAAAATGGGTAACGATGACCCGTTTCAGGGGCTTGCCGGCGAGGCGCGTGGCGAAAATGCGTTCCCAAGCGTCCCGGACTTCGGGCCGGGCAATGCCGGTGTCCACCGCCGTCCAGCCGTCGCCGTCTTCCAACAGCCAAAGATTGATGTGGTCGAGCTTGAAGGGCAGCGGCATCCGATGCCAATGAACGCCGGGCGCGACTTCACGCGTTTCCGCGGTCGCGGGAACGCCTTCGAACGCATAACGGCTCAAATGAGTATCGGGCATGGATCCGGCGCGCCGTAATAAAGCGGCGGGTCACCATAGAAAAGCCCAACCTAGGGGACAACCCTAAAGAACGTCAGTTCGCCTTGCCGCCGGTCGGGATCGGACGCTCCTGGGTCACGATCCATCGCAATTCCTCCTTGATCATGTCGAGGTGCCGCGACGGTTCCGCCTTGAGCACCGCGCCGATAATCCCGAGCCGGACCGTATTCGGCATGCGTTGGAAATTTTCGAGCAGCAGGAACTTGATGCTCGGACGAATGTTGGGCGACAGCAGCAGGCTCAGCACCAGTTTCTTGCGTATTTCGTTGCGCAGATTGCCCGCTTCGGTCAGGTCGAAGAACTCGCGCACGAACTGGCGCGGCGCGATCGATCCCTCGAGCAGCGATTGAAGATTCTGGCGCAACGCCAGGGTAAATTCCTCCCGGGTGTTGATGATGACACGGGACGCCTGGCGGCGCACCTCGGCGATCATTTCCGGGCTGAAGGCATTGGCGGTGATCATTTCCACGCATCGGCGCACGATGTCGTGGCGCGTCGATTCGCCCATCACCTGGAACAATCCGCCGATCAGGCGGCTCTTGGGCCCGAGCGGGCTCATGCGTGTCGCCGCGGCTAGCGCCATAGGCGCTTCCGGATCGCGGGTAGCGACCATCGCGAGCGGCAATGGATCGTCAAAATCGCGCAGATCGAGATTGTGGTTCATCAGATATTCGGGCAACAGGATGCGCGCGCGTTCGCCCGGAACACAGAGCGGCTCGCCTTTGCGATAATCTTCCTTGATGCGCAGCGCGGCCTTGAGGCCGTCCTGGGTGATGCCGAGCGAAGACGCCATGGTTTCATTCCCTTGCGCTTGTGCCACCGTTGTTCGGTCGGCGGGGCGTGTTGCGCGCGTCATGGTCTTCGGTACCGTCGCCAGAGATTGCCCGTAAACGACCCGACGCTTTCGGGCTCATTAGGGCCGAAACGTCGTTAACAATGGTTTAATGACGGGCCGACCGAAGGTAAACTAGATTTTGCGGACAGATCGAACTGGGCCACTATATCCTGCAGAAACCATGACCCTCCGCATCGGCATAGACCTTGGCGGAACCAAAATCGAGGGAATCGCCCTGAGCGCCGAAGGCCGGGAACTGGCCCGGTGCCGGGTCCCGACTCCGGCTGCCGATTACGCCGGGATCGTCCGCGCTATCGCCGAGATGATCCGGGGTCTCGAGCGCGATGCCGGCGGTGACTCATCGTTCGTCGGCGTCGGAATTCCGGGCGCCGTTTCGCCCGCCACCGGCTTGATCAAGAACGCCAACTCCACGTGTTTGATCGGCCACGCCCTTGACGCCGACATCGCCCGCGCCACGGGCCGGCGGGTTCGGCTGACCAACGATGCCAATTGCTTCATCGTTTCGGAAGCCGCCGACGGCGCGGCGGCGGGTGCGCGGGTTGCGTTCGGCGTGATTCTCGGCACCGGGGTCGGCGGCGGCATCGCCATCGACGGCCGCGCCTGGGGCGGCCCCAACGCCATCGCCGGCGAATGGGGGCACAATCCCCTGCCGTGGCCCGAACCGGAGGAATTGCCCGGATCACGTTGCTACTGCGGCAAGCACGGGTGTATCGAAACATTCCTTTCGGGACCGGGATTGGCCCGCGATCACACCTTCCATACCGGCGAAACATTGACGGCCGAGGCGATCGTCGCCCGCGCCGCCGACGGCGATCCGCAGGCCGAGGCAACGCTCGTCCGCCACGAACAACGACTCGCCCGGGCGCTCGCGACCGTCATCAACATGCTCGATCCGGAGGTGATCGTCCTCGGCGGCGGCCTCTCGTCCATCACCCGCTTTTACGAGAACGTGCCGCGCCTATGGCAACGATGGGTGTTCTCCGACCAGGCCGACACTCCCCTCCGCCAAAGCCGCCACGGCCCCGCCAGCGGCGTGCGCGGCGCCGCGTGGCTATGGCCGATTTAGAAAAAATTAGAAATTTTTTTCATCAATTATTAGAAATTTCCGATGCCGTTATCTCCTTGGTCGCACGGCAACAATTTCCCGACTAGGCAATTATTGCCGGGAACAACGGGGGCCGGGGCCCGAAAATGTTAGTATTTCGTTAACCTCCCGTTGGCACGCTCGTTGCTGTTCCTCGAAGGCGGAGCGATCCCCGCCACGGATGGAGGTACCGCAATCCATGTCCCAAAACGAGCGCCATTTCGCCCCGGCATCCGACCGGCCTTCACGGCCGACGTTCTCCGTTTCGCCCGAGCCGGGCGACGGGGACGCCGTCTATCGGGCCGTCACCGCCTTGCGCGCCGATCCGCAGTTGACGTCCTTTGCCCTTGCCCCGGATTTCTATCTCGCCGCCGCCAACCCCTTCCCGGGCGACGACGAGCCTTTGCGCTAATCAAGGATCTACTACCGTGACCGTCCTGACCCTTCGCGCTTCCGCCGCCGTTGCCGCCAACGACACCAAGCCCGCGAACGAGCCGCCGTCCCTCGCCGCCAGCATCGAGCGGATCGCCGAAGCCCTGCGGGCGAACCCACCACGGGGCGCCGAGGCGGCACAGTCACCGGCGGTGCGCGCCGCGCTCGAAGGCGCGCTGGTCGCCGCTACGTCCGCGGATCAGCGTTTCGACGATCTCGTTCGTCGTCTCGATCAACTCGAATCGCTCGCCGTCACCGACCCCCTGACCGGCCTTCTCAACCGGCGCGGATTCGAGCGCGAGATGGAACGGGCGCTCGCCACCGCCCGCCGTCACCTCGACGTCGGCGTGCTCGTCTACATCGATCTCGACGGATTCAAGCCGATCAACGACACCCTCGGTCACGCTGCCGGCGACGAAGTCCTGAAGCGCGTGGCGCAGATCCTGGTCGAGAACGTCCGCGAATCCGATCGCGTCGCCCGCGTCGGCGGTGACGAGTTCGTAGTGCTGCTCACCCGTACCAATCGCGAGGGCGGGCTCGCCCGCGCCGAGACATTGAACGGCCTCGTCAACTGCGCGCTCGTCTCCTGGCAGGGGCGCCTGATCCCGATCCGCGCCAGCTTCGGCTTCCAGGCCTACGGCGGCGAAGACAGCGCCGACATCCTGCTCGCCCGCGCCGACGAGGCGATGTACACCGTCAAGAAGGTGCGCGGCGAGGCGCACGGGCGCAACCGCCGCCGCCTGTAGTTCCCGGGCCAGGAGCGCATGATGCTCCGAGCCATCGCATCCGCCGCGATTCCACCCGAATCCGACTCCATCCTCGCACCGGCCCAAGCCCGCCGCGACTTGATCCCGCTTGCCGGGGCGCCACTGCCGGTTCCGGCGGCGCCGGACCTGGAGCCCACCCAACCCGAGCCGTCGAGGCCTGCGCGCGCGTTCGATCCCCGCGCGGCCAGCCCACGGGAAATGGCGAAACGCAGCCTCGATCTCTACGCCGAGGGCCTGCTCGAATGGGAGGACCAAGCCGCCCTCGCCTTCCAGTCGGAACTGCACCCCGATTACAACCGCACGGTCGGCGCGTTGCTGCAAACCAGGGCCGCGCCCGACGAACCGCGCGACTTCGTTGCCGAATGGGAGCGCCGCCTCGTCTTCGAGCTGCGCTACAACCCCGAGAACGATCAATCGGTCGCCCGCACCCGGCGCATCCTGCGCGCGCTGCGCCGCGCCGCCGGGGAAGCGGACGACGTGTCGGTCTAGCGCCTAACCCTCGCGCATCCAGCTGCCCTGGTCGGTCTGGCGCCAGTAGGCGAGCACATGCCCCGCCTCCTTGTACGCCGTCCAGCGCACTCGCGCCTTCTCAACCGCGTCCGGATCATTGCCGTCGAATAGTTCAAAGCAGCGCTCGTACTCCGCCACCCGCGCCGAGGTCGCGCCATCGGCAAGGAACAGAAATTGCGCCCCGTTCGGATTTTCATCCGCGCCGGTCAGCCACACCGGCTGATCGGCGGCGTTGCCGTCGGCGGCGCTGCCGTGCGGCAGCCACGATTCCGGATCGTACGTCCACAGCACCGAGTTGAGCGCCTCGATCCGCTCCGGCGCGCCGACCATCACCACCGCCCGCTTGCCCGCCGCCAGGGTCTTGACGAGCAGCGCGGGCAAGGCCGCTTCCAGCGTCGACCGTTGCAGGTGATAGAAGGCGACCTCGGTCATTCGTAGAAATCCGCCACCATGCGATCGAGCAGCCGCACCCCGAAGCCGGTGCCGCCCTTCGGTATCGTCGGTTTCTCCTTGTTGGTCCAGGCCATGCCGGCGATGTCGAGGTGCGCCCACGGCGTCTTGTCGACAAAGCGTTGCAGGAACTGCGCCGCCGTGATGCTGCCGGCGTCGCGCGAGCCCGAGATGTTCTTCATGTCGGCGACGTCCGAATCCATCATCTTGTCGTAAGCGGGATCGAGCGGCATCCGCCATACCCGCTCGCCGACCTTGCCGCCGGCCTCGATCAGGCGCGCCGCCAGCTCCTCGTCGTTGGCGTAGAGCCCCGCGTATTCATGGCCGAGGGCGACCACGATCGCGCCGGTCAGCGTCGCGAGATCGATCATCAGCCGCGGCTTGAACCGGGTCTTGCCGTACCACAGCACGTCGGAGAGCACGAGGCGCCCTTCGGCGTCGGTGTTCTGAATCTCGATCGTCTGCCCGGACATGGACTTGACGATGTCGCCCGGACGCTGGGCGTTGCCGTCGGGCATGTTCTCGACCAACCCGACCAGGCCGACCACGTGCGCCCTAGATTTGCGCCCGGCGATCGCCTTCATGGCGCCGATCACCGCGCCCGCGCCGCCCATGTCCCATTTCATCTCTTCCATTCCGGCGCCGGGTTTCAGGGAAATACCACCGGTGTCGAAGGTCACGCCCTTGCCGATCAAGGCGACCGGGCCGGATTCCTTACCCTTCTTGGCCTTAGCCGCGCCGGCGCCTTTCCATTCCATCACCACCAGCTTCGATTCCTTGGCGCTGCCC